>JBAXLO010000068.1:0-19787 GCA_037134755.1 Bacteroidota bacterium
CCGTAAGGGTACGGAAAATCTCCGTAAGGGTACGGAACTTTTCCGTAGTAGTACGCAAATCAATAAAAGATGTAAATAACTATATTTTACTTATTCGGAAAATCCCCGTAAGGGTACGGAAAATCTCCGTAAGGGTACGGAACTTTTCCGTAGTAGTACGTAAGTCGCCCAAGGGCATAAATATGGGCTTAAAACCAATATAAAACACTTAAATATCAATAAAATAAAATAAAATACACAAAATGGCTACTAGAAAAAACATCGTCCCTCAGGCAATTGAACTATTTAACTCCTACATAATAGTAGTGTTGCCATACATACTCCTAAATAAGGCTCGGTTATTAATAACCGAAGATAATTATGAGAAATTAGATGCATTGGTAAACGACCCGGACGAAGGGTGGGCGTATTTGCACCACCTGCACTCTAACAAGGCTACTAAAAATATGGCAGTGAATTTAAATCTGGTAATTAGCGAAACATCAATAACTAAATTGCTGCAAATGATATACAACGACATCCCAAGAAGCTATATGACTTCTACTGATTTTATAACTTTTCATATCTCCGTTCCTAAACTCACAAGAGGTGTAAGACCTAAAATTACTAATATCCCTTTCGGGAAAATTCATCCGATTGGTGGGGGCAGAGTTGGGTTTATTGTGCGTACCGATACTGAAGCCAAACGCGCGTCGATGGAGACTTTAGCCGACGTTATCTGGGTTGAAGGCATCATACTGAAACCCGGCGATCCATTGCCAATAGGCCTTTCGCAATGTAATATAAAATTTACTAGCACCAGCGCCTTATTTAATCACCAATTTCCTGTTGAAGAAATTGGCAACAGATTTGCGTGTTTCCTGCATTATGCTAACCTTACCGATGACTCCAAAAGCGGACCTGTAAGTAATATCCTTATTTGTATAATTGCTTAAAAGAAGCATATAAAAATAAGGATTTATCGCATTATAATGCAAATAAAATTAAATACTTGTGTGGGAATAAAAGAAAATCGCCATTATTGATTAAATAATGGCGATTTTTATTTCTATAAAACGGTATTATGTGACTTTACACATAGCCAGAAAGCCTAAATAACTAAAAGCCTTTACTCTGCTGAAACCTCGTCGATAAATATCCATCCTTTATTGCCCTTGCCGGGATGTTCGTCAGGACAAAGACCTCTATTTTTTACAAAGTAGCGGATATAGCGTGCATTAGTGCGAACAATATCTTTAGAGAAATGCTTAATGCCGGGCTCTGTTTTCCAATTGTTTTTGTCGAATCTTATAGATGCTACCTGCTTAAATGCCGTACCATCTTCGGAGGTCTCAACGATGATTTCCAGAGGTTCGAATATCCATACTTCGGTATTTACCAGATAACTTAAAGAAACTTTGCGTACCACCAACGATGTTCCCAAATCAACAACAGCATCCAGATTATCACCCTCGAAACCCAACCAATTACCTTCAGCAAAATTTGTTTTCCCTAGCGTACCATCCGTCAAACTAGAAGCACCATTGGCTTTATATTTATCGCTTGGTTGTTGCTTTAACTTCACTGTTTTTCCTATTGTAAGACCAAAATCATAAGTTACCAGATTACTCTTTAGCTTACCTTTATAAATTAAGATAGCTTTAAAATGAGAGGGTACTCTAAGCTTTATATCTTTGGTAAATTGGTTTGATTTGTCATCAGGAATGCTGCCATTATCAGTATAATAAACTTTACTATCTGCATCAAGCTCTGTAGTTAAAGATACGCTCATCGACTTGTCTGCTTCATTATATTTAACTTTAAACTCAGGAGTCTCTGCTTTAAAAACCATCGCCGGACGGAAAAGAATAGTGCCCTTTGAAGCTCCTATTGTCTTTATCTTAAACTTAATAACAGAAGAACTCTCTACAGTAACCTGAGCAGTACGGTTAATGTTTATCTGATTGTTATCTATCTTAATATAATCGTCCAAAGCACGAGTACCTTCATAATATAGCTCAACATTCTCTATCTTAATCTTATCATTAGGATTATCAGTTTCAACTTTAACAAAGTATTGACCAGGTTCGTTAATCTTTTTGGTAAGATCAAGAGTAATCTCAGCAGGCATCTCTTTAGTAGATTGCCACTCTTTGAAGAGCTCCCATGTGCTTGTAGAATAACTTCCTTTGAAACCATAAAAACCTCCAACATAATATGCTTTTAATGAACGTATCAAAGGTGTCCCCACCGACTTGGTGACCGTAAGACGAAGAGAACTTACCGTAACCTCTTTAAAATAATCAATCTTCTTGTGGCCAATAGAAATACCGTTAACAAGTTCTTTCCAGTTGCCATCCACCAGACCTTCAATAGTATATTCCCTAATCCTCTCACCATTTTTATAGTCTTCCATAGTCACTATATGATTGATTAAGGTAGGTTTATTAAAAGCAATGGTTTGGATGTTGCCTTCCTTGTTATTAATTTCAGCTATCGGTTTATCAAAACGCCTGTCAATCTCATTGCCAAACTCTTTATATCTTTCAACATCTTCTTTAGGTATCAAACCGGTGGTATCGGGAGTTGAATTAAGCAACATCACCGCACCATATCCCACAGATTTATAATAGCTTTCGATAAGTTGAGCCAATGACTTCCTTTTCTTCATACCATCAGGCGACCAAAACCAATAATGATCATACAAAGGAGTGTCGGATTCAAGAGGAGCCCACGCATCACCATCAGGATTGCTATACATCTGAGTAGAAACACCAGAGCGAAGATCCGTGCCTTTAATACTATTCCAGGCAGGATAACTTAAAATACCCGACTCGGTGCCCGGCCAGCGGATAGTTGCCTTAGGACCTTGAAAAATGACAGCTTGTTTAGCATACTTATCGAGAATATCATTTACATCTACAACACAACTGCCATCAAACCAAACCTCAGTAATAGTGCCGTATTTACTTAAGAGTTCCGTCAATTGCTGACGATATATTTTATTATAAGTCTCCTGTTTGGCAGCATCTTTAGTCTTTCCCCCAAGCTCAGCACCATTATACTGGTCTTGTGGCGAAAGATAGATGCCAAGCATTAAGCCATACTTTTTGCACGATTCGGATATCTCTTTCATCACATCCCCTTTACCGTCCTTATAAGGCGTATTTCTAACGCTGTATTTAGTCGTCTCCGTTTGCCACCAGCAAAAGCCACCTGTATGCTTGGCTACAAATATAATCTGTTTAGCACCCCATGCCAATGCAGTCTTACACCATTGATCCGTACTTAATTCAGTAGGATTAATCCTCGACAAAGGTGTGGAAAGATTATCATACTCCAAACCCTGCCATGTTGCCGGGCAAAAATGCACAAACATTATTCTTTCCTGTTCCTGCCAAAGGTATTGTGTAATTGTCGGCTTGGCTAACTTAATTTCTTGAGCCTTTAACGAGCATATTGTTAATGCTGTTAATATTATTATAAAGGTCTTCTTCATATTATAATAAATAGGTTTAATTAATTAACTTGAGAAACGAATGGCCTCTACCGGACTTAATCTGGAAGCTACAAAGGCTGGGATAATTCCTGCAATGACACCTATAATAAACGAAACGCCAACACCTAAAAAGATGTTCTTTAACGTAAGTGTAAATGCAAAGCCTGTAACCGCTGATGCAATCAGAGTGCCGCTATATACTATTAATAAGCCTACAATCCCACCGATTATTGATAGGAATACTGCTTCAAAAAGGAATTCGAACATTATAAAGTAGTTCTTTGCTCCCAATGATTTCTGGATACCTATAATTGGAGTTCTTTCTTTTACAGAAACAAACATGATGTTAGCAATACCAAAGCCACCCACAATCAAAGAGAACATCCCGATTATCCAACCTATAATACTTATAGTTTTAAATAAAGATTCAAAAGCATTATTAATCATACTCATCTCATTTATTGCAAAGTTATCTTCTTCTCCAGGTCTTATACTCCTTACTGAACGTAAGATCCCTGTTAATTCATCTTTTAGTTGTTGATTTGCGATACCGGTCTTAGCCCTTACAATAATAGTAGGGTCAACACTCTCGGAATTAATATCAATAACAGTTCTGAAGAAATTGATTGGAACCATCACCTGTTGATCAGCATTGTTGCCAAAGCTATTGTCACCCTCTCTTTCGAACACGCCAATTACAGTTAGCTTCCTTCCAAAGATAGATATCTCTTTACCCAAAGGCTCTGTTGAATTAAATAAGTTTGTGGCAATATCTGAACCAATAATAGCCACAGAGTTGCCCGCGTTCGATTCGTTATCAGTAAAGAACCTCCCCAGACCTATCTTTACACTCATAGTGTTATTATAGTTCTTGGAAACACCAACAATAATTGTATTGTTGATGCTGTTACTATTATACTTAACAGTACGCCTGGTGTTAGCCATAAATGAAGAAGCACTTGCCACTTGACTTCTCTTCTCTATCTCTGTTAATTCCTTATATTTAGCAACAGGACGCTTCATGTATTTCCACCAAGGATAATCACTGCCAAACGCCCATGGCCACTTCTGCACAAACAGAACATTGTCACCAAGCGACTCTATACTTGACTTGATTTTGTTCTCTAAGGAGTCGAAAACGGTAAACACTGATATAATGGAAAATATACCAATAGTGATTCCAAGCAATGTTAACAAAGTTCTCAACTTGTTTACAATTATCGCTTGAAAAGCAAAAAGATAACTCTCTCTAAAGAGTTTAATAAATAGCATTGTTTTATTCTTCATAACCTGAAATAATCGGTAAAGTTATAAATATTAATTAAACTAACGAGAAATTGTTTTATTTTTAATACCTTTGCATACCCTTTTTAAGATACTTATATGTCAGTTTATCAGTCTAAGAAATTCAAATACAAGGGGGGATTATATGAATAAAAAAATAAATAGTGCATTAATATCTGTCTATTCAAAAGACGGATTAGAGCCAATAGTAAGAAAGCTTGATGCTTTTGGAGTAAAGATCTATTCAACAGGTGGCACTTATGATTATATTAAAGGTTTAGGTGTTGATGCTATAACTGTTGAATCGATTACTTCTTATCCTTCAATACTGGGTGGTAGGGTAAAAACACTTCATCCGAAAGTATTTGGAGGCATTCTTTTTAGAAGAGAGCTAGCTAATGACCATCAACAAATAAAAGAATATGATATTCCTGAAATTGATCTTGTAATTGTTGATCTTTATCCTTTTGAAGCTACCGTTGCTTCAACTGATAACGAAGAGGAAATCATAGAGAAGATTGATATAGGTGGCATTTCTCTTATCAGAGCTGCTGCTAAAAACTTTAAGGATGTTATTATTGTTCCTTCAAAAGATGAGTATGGTGATCTGTTAACTTTACTTAATGTTGATGGCACTTCAACTTTAGAAGACCGCAAACAATTTGCCGCAAAGGCTTTCAAAGTTTCTTCTCATTATGATACTTCTATCTTTAATTACTTTAATAAGGATGCTGGTATAAAAACTTTTAAGAAGAGTATTATGGAAAGCAATACCCTTCGTTATGGAGAGAATCCTCATCAGGAAGGGGTGTTTTATGGTAAGATAGAAGACTATTTTGAGCAATTGCATGGCAAAGAGATTTCATATAATAATATGTTAGATATTGATGCAGCTATTAATCTTATTAATGACTTTAAAGAAACTACTTTTGCTATCTTAAAACATAACAATGCTTGTGGCCTTGCTTGCCGACCAAAGTTAATTGATGCCTGGAAAGATGCCTTAGCCGGTGATCCTGTTTCAGCTTATGGTGGTGTGTTGATTACAAATAGAATTGTAGATGAAGAGACCGCAGAAGAGATCAATAAATTGTTTTTCGAAATAATAATTGCACCTTCTTATGAAAATAATGCAATAAAACTACTGATATCTAAGAAAAATAGAATACTTTTGCAAAGAAAAGATTTTGTATTGAATAACAAACAATTTAAATCGGTATTAAATGGGGTATTAGAGCAGGATAGGGATCAGAAAACCGAGGTAGAAGCAGACTTACGGGTTGTTACTACTCTTGCTCCAACTAACGAACAGATTACTGACTTGCTCTTTGCAAACATATTAGTTAAGCATACAAAATCTAATGCTATCGTTCTTGCTAAAAACAAACAGTTAATAGCAAGTGGAGTTGGACAAACATCGAGAGTTGATGCTTTAAAACAGGCTATTACTAAAGCCGAAACTTTTGGTTTTGATTTAAAAGATGCAGTGATGGCTTCGGATGCTTTCTTCCCTTTTGCAGATTGTGTGGAGATTGCAGATAAAGCTGGTATAACTGCTGTAATTCAGCCGGGAGGCTCTGTAAGAGATCAAGATAGCATTGAATATTGTAATAAAAATAATTTGAAAATGGTTGTTACTGGTAACAGACATTTTAAACATTAAGATAATAAAATGTAACTTATTTAGTTCTATTACGTAAGTTACACACTTTTAATTCAAATAAAACAAAACAAACAAATGGGACTTTTTTCTTTTTTAACAAAAGAAATTGCAATTGACTTAGGTACTGCAAACACTATCATTATTCACAATGATAAAGTGGTTGTAGATGAACCTTCAATTGTGGCAATAGATAGAACTACGGGTAAGATTATTGCTGTTGGAAAAAAAGCAATGCTTATGCACGGCAAAACTCACGATAATATCAAGACAATCCGTCCGCTGAGAGATGGAGTTATAGCCGATTTTCAGTCTGCCGAATATATGATAAGGGAAATGATTAAGATGATCAGCACTAAAAAACCATTGTTCCCTCCGGCTTTAAAGATGGTTATTTGTATTCCCTCAGGGATTACAGAAGTGGAAGAAAGAGCTGTTCGCGATTCAGCGGAGCAGGCTGGTGCCAAAGAGGTTAAACTTATTCACGAACCTATGGCTGCTGCTATCGGTATCGGCATTGATGTGCTGGAACCTACCGGAAACATGGTTATTGACATAGGTGGTGGTACAAGTGAGATTGCCGTAATTGCACTTGGTGGTATTGTTTGTAATAAATCTATCCGTATTGCCGGTGACGATTTTAATACAGATATTGAAGAGTATATGCGTAAACAGCATAACATTAATATTGGTGAACGTACTGCCGAAAGAATTAAAATAGAGGTTGGGGCAGCGCTTCCTGAGTTGGATAATCCACCTGAAGACTTTGCAGTACAGGGTAGAGATATGCTTACGGGGACTCCTCGCGAGATTTATGTTAACTATCAGGAAATTGCTCATGCTTTGGATAAATCTATTTCGAAGATTGAGGCTGCTGTGTTGAATGCATTAGAGATGACTCCTCCTGAACTTTGTGCCGACATTTACCGTACAGGTATTTATCTTGCCGGTGGAGGTTCGATGTTGAGAGGATTGGATAAGCGTATTGCCCAAAAAACCAAACTTACTGTGCATGTAGCCGAAGATCCTTTAAGAGCTGTGGCCAGAGGTACAGGTATTGCGTTAAAGAACTTCGATAAGTTTACTTTCCTTATTAAGTAATACTTTATTAATAAATTTTAAAGAGCGACTATCAATTTATTGGTAGTCGCTTTTTGTTTTTTTCTAATCATAAAAATATTCTTTACAGAGAAATGCCATTTTCATAACTGCCTGATCGAACTTATGGGTGAAGGATATTATAATATAATATTGTATATTTACGTCCAAATATAGGATATTATAATATAATATTGAACAAATACGTCTATTTGTAGGATACAATAATATAGGATAGGACAAATACGTCTATATGTTGAATAAAATAATATAATATTGAACAAATACGTCTATTTATAGGATATAATAATATAGGATAGGACAAATACGTCTATTTGTTGGATATAATAATATAGGATAGCTTATTTACGTATAAATGTAAAATATAATAATTTTGGTAAGATAAGACAATTTAAAATGACACACCCAAAAACATAACTGCCTGATCGAACTTATGGGTGAGGTGTGTACGATTTGTACACAGGTAAAACGAATTCGTTTGTGGTGTGTACAGATATTCCCTTGCTAATTTGAACCCAAATGTAGTGTGTACAGATATTCCTTTGCTAAAACGGATTCATTTGTGGTGTGTACAGAAAATACTTTTGACAAATAGATATAAATGTAGAGAGTAAAGATCGTACATTGCTAAAACGAATCCATTTGTCGCATTTACGAATTGTACATCATACAAACGAAAATAAATGTCTGATATAATAATTCTGATAAGATAAGACAATTTAAAATGAAACACCAAAAAATATAACTGCCTGATCGAACTTATGGGTGAAGGGGTATACTGTAGGAGATAAGGTAAAATGGACGTAAATATAGGGGTATCCTATAGGAGTTAAGGTAATATGGACATAAATATAGGGGTATCCTGTAGGCGATAGGGTAATTTATACGTAAATGTGTCGTTATAGATTTCTAATAGGTGTAATTATAAATAAGTGAAGAATATCGTTTTTATTTGAAGGTAATTTATAAATAAACATCTCCTAATTTATTTTAAGGTGTCAAAGAACACTATAATTTAGTAATTTTGCAAAATGTTAAGACCTTTTAAACTATATATAGCCCAACAAAAATTATTTTCCCGTAAGGATAAGATACTGCTTGCAGTAAGCGGCGGCATTGATTCGATAGTTATGTGCGAATTGTTTTATCAGGCAAAGTTAAACTTCGGCATAGCTCATTGTAACTTCTGCCTTAGAGGAGATGAATCGGAAGGTGACGAGTTGTTTGTAAAAGAATTAGCAGTTAAATACAATGTTCCTTTTCATTATGTAAAATTTAATACTAACGAAACTGCACATCAGGAAGGTATTTCAATACAAATGGCTGCACGTCAGTTGAGGTATGATTGGTTTGAAGCTTTGCTAAAGGAGCATCAATATCTATATATTGCCACAGCTCATCATCAAAATGATCAAACCGAAACATTTTTTATAAACCTGTTAAGAGGTACAGGCATAGCAGGTTTGCATGGTATCTTACCAAAACAACATAATGTAATACGTCCGCTATTATTTGCCGGTCGTGAAGAAATTGTTAACTTTGCTACTGCAAACAAGCTAACTTACCGAGAAGATAGCTCAAACGCATCGAATAAATATCAACGTAATTTATTACGCAATCAAATCATGCCTTTGTTTAGAGAAATGAAGCCTGATTTTGATAGTACTATGTCCGAAAACATCGTTAGAATTGCTGAAGCCGAAATTATCTTTAATGAGATGATAGATCAAAAGCGAAAGATGGCTGTAAAAGAGGAGAATGATGTCACTTTGATTTCCATCGCTGTGCTCAAAGAGTTCAATGCGGTAGGCACTTATCTGCATCATTTCTTGTTGCCTTTTAATTTTAATTCAGATATAATTCCTGACATCGTTAAGTCGTTGGACGACATCCCCGGCAAGTTGTTCTACTCCCCTACTCATCGTCTGGTAAGAGATCGAGAATATCTTATCATAAGTAAAATTACTGAGGCCGAAACGGATTGTCCTTTAGTTTATATTAAAGAAAATACTGCACAGATTTGTTTGCCTCTTGTTATGAATTTCAATACGATATCAGATGCTAGAGTATTTAAGATTATAGCTGATAATAAGGTTGCGTATCTTGATTATGATCAGTTAAAGTTCCCTTTAATCATCAGAAAATGGACTGTTGGAGATCATTTTTATCCTTTCGGGATGGAAAACAAAAAGAAGCTAAGTGATTTCTTTATTAATCAAAAGTTATCATTAAACCAAAAAGAAAACACATGGTTGCTTTGTTCGGGCAATGATATTGTGTGGATTATAGGGATGAGGATCGACAATAGATTTAGGATAACTACAAAAACAAAAACGATATATAAAATAGAATTATCATGAGAAGAAAAATATCTTTTTTTATAATTATGATGTTAATTATCTTTGTTTCATGCAAAAATAATAAACAGGAAGCATTAAAAGATGGATTTATTATTGATGGCAAACTTACCAATGCTTCGGGCAAACAAATTATGTTGCAACAGCTCACTGCCAAAGAACTTATTACTATTGATTCGGCTTTTGTTAATAAAGATGGGAGTTTTAGTTTTACTTATAAACCTACCGAAACAAGTATTTTTTTGCTTCGCAAAGATGCTAATAATTACATATCTTTAATTGCTGATAAAGGCGAACATATAACATTTGAAAGTGATTATGATAAGTTTCAAAAGGCATATACTGTTAAAGGCTCACAAGGTTCTGAACTTATTTGTCAATTAAATCAACATCTTCAAAAGAATCTTTGCACACTTGATTCGTTAGGTAAGATTTGGGATGTGTCTAAAAATGACATTAACCGTGTGCAGATTAAAGCTTCAATAGATACTTCTTATTTTAGAACAGTAAGAGAACAAAGGGCTTATCAAACTGATTTCATTAATAAAAATTCTTC
This sequence comes from Bacteroidota bacterium, assembly GCA_037134755.1. Taxonomy (GTDB): domain Bacteria; phylum Bacteroidota; class Bacteroidia; order Bacteroidales; family JACABE01; genus JBAXLO01. The sequence goes on from JBAXLO010000068.1 coordinate 10,455, forward strand.
TTCTTTTGCAGCCATGGTTGCCTTATATCTTAGTTTGGATAGGACTGTGGTTATTAATATTGATAAAGATTTTAATCTTTTCGAGAAGGTTAGCAACGATTTACTTGCTAAGTATCCAAAGAATACACAAGCTATTGAACTGGATAAAAGAGTTAAGCAAATGAAGATGTTGTTAGTTGAAAAGAAAATAATAGAAGAGCGTAATTCAAAAAAATAAACTACTTTTGTTGCTCATTCATTAAATAAAGATTCATTGGAAAAAACCGGAAATATATATTTTGCTTCTGACAGTCATCTTGGTGTGCCTGATTATGCAAGCAGTCTTAAACGCGAAAAGCATTTAGTAGCATGGCTTGATATGGTTAAGAAAGATGCTAAAGAAATTTACTTATTAGGTGATATATTTGATTTCTGGTTCGAATATAAAACCGTTGTCCCCAAAGGATTTGTTCGTCTGTTAGGAAAGATTGCCGAGCTTACTGATGCCGGAATTACCATCAATTATTTTACCGGTAATCATGATATGTGGGTGTATGATTATTTTACCACCGAACTCAATGTAACTATCTCTCGCGAGCCTATAGTAAGAACGTATAATGGTAAGAAGTTTTATATTGGTCACGGGGATGGATTGGGGCCTAAAGATTATGGTTATAAGTTTATTAAAAAGTTGTTTGCATCTAAGATAAATCAATGGTTATATGCACGTATGCATCCTAACTTTGGTATGTGGTTAGCTTTATACTTCTCGCGCAAAAGTCGTGTTGCTAATGGAGATACTGATGAAATATATTTTGGTGAAGATAAAGAAAGACTTATTATTTATGCCAAAGAGCTTTTAAAACAAGAGCATTATGATTACTTTATATTTGGTCATCGACATTTACCTTTAGATTTAGAGATAGCAGAAAATAGCCGTTACATTAACTTAGGCGATTGGGTAAAAAGCTTTTCGTATGTAAAGTTTGATGGTGATACGCTTTCGCTGAATTATTTTATTTAAGGTAAGAAACTCCTTTTATTAATTTTTAACTTAATATTAAATCAATACATTAATAAATGTATTAATTTTGCAATAATTCTTTTATGAATGAGTTATAATGGTATGTTTATTGTGGAAGTAATAAAGCTAACAAACATCAAAATGAAAACAGTTTATATCCTATTGTTAAATATGCTAATGATATTTCCGGTATTAGCTCAGAATACTGATGATAATAATCTTAAACCGGACTCTACGGCTAATATTTACGATAACACTAATAATAGTCTTCCAAGACCTTATACTAAGAAATCGCTAATGAACGATGATAAGATGCATTTCTCTTTTCAGACAGGTGTTAATGCGATGTCGTTTGGTAAGAGTAGTATGGTAAGTACTTTTGTGGCTCCTCAACTTACATATCAAGTAAATCCTAAACTTAATATCACTGTGGGGACGATTGCTCTAAACAGTAATTTTAATAATATGATGTATTATAATTACAATGAAGGTACATCTACATCGGTTCCCAATTCTACACAAATGTTTTTGTATCTTAAAGGAGATTATCAACTTACTGATCGTATTAGATTAAGAGGAACTACATTTAGAGAGGTTTCTAATTCGAGCAATCCTACAAATAATCCTTTTAGTTTTAATCAAGTTGGTGTTGATTTCAAGATATCTGATCATGTTTCTATGAGTGCCGACTTCATTCAATCAAAAGGGCAGTATCCTATGGGATTGTATGGTATAAATAATCCTGTATTTCGCTCAGCTTCTCCTTTCGGTGGTAGCTTTTCAAACTACGGCTGGTAATAATTCACATTTAAATAATGAAAAAAAACTTTTCTTTTATTGTGGCTGCAATAGTTGCAACCATAGGTATTACATCATGTGCTCCGGAGATGTATCAAAGCATGTTGCAAACTACTGCTTTTACTGAAAAGATAGACTCATCGAGTATGGAAACCCAACGTTTTTATGATCCAAAGAGTAAACTTCAATATGCTGTTACTAATGATAATCAAAACCTATACATTGTAATAAAAGCTACAGAAGAGCAAACTCAATATAAGATAATTCGTGCAGGTATGCAGCTAACAATTGGCAATGTATCTAAGACAAATCCAATTGCTAATATGCAATATCCTTTAGCATTAGGATTTCAAAAGCCAACTAGTAAAGGTACTGAAAGAAAGTCCGGTTCTGCTCCTCAACGCCCTGATATTAGTTCATTAAAACTACAGTTTAAATCAAAGTATCAAGAGATGCATCTAACAGGATTTAAACCTGAGGTAGGTGCTGTGTTGGCTACTCATAATGCATTTGGCATTACTGTAAATATGGATTGGGATACTTTAAATACACTTTATTATAAAGCTATTATCCCATTTAAAACCTTTTATAAAGAAAAACTTGACTTATCGGATACTACTAAATACTTTAACATGACTTTTACTGTTAATGGTATTGAAATGCCAACTAAAGAAGGCAATAAAGAGATGGGACAAGGTGCTCCTGAACCCGGGATGAGCGGAAGAAATGGTATGGGTGGCGGCGGCAGAATGGGCGGCGGCGGAATGAGCGGTATGGGCGGCAGTAGAATGGGTGGAGCTTATGGTGGACAAAGTCATAATGATATGACAGAAGCCAACAAAGTTAAGTTTAGGCTACAGCTGGTAGTTAAGAAAAACTAAGTTTACATTAAATCATAATTCACAAAAATTGCTTACTTTATGGTATAAATAAGCTTTTCGTTTGCAATTACTTTATTATTCTTATCCGTAAGTTGTATGTAATAGTTTCCTCCTGACATATTAGTATGAGGATGCCAGGTAATCTGTTTCTTTCCTTTTGCAATTGCCATCGAATCAAGCATTGCACCCGATGCATCAAATACATTAAGCACAGCATCTGCATCAGCATTAATAACTATATTAAAATAATCGTTAGAAGGATTGGGATATACATTTAATAGCTTTTGTTTCTTAAGATTATTTAATCCTGATTGAAATGGCTTGCCAACTCCCAGAACATATTCGCCTTGCTGAAGGTTTGATGTTTCCAGATAACCACTAAACATATCACCATTCTTAATAAAGTTAACAAAGTGCCAATCATCTGCGGCACCACTTCTATACAACAATACTAAAGAGTCGGCAGTTTGATGCGAAGGCATGAAAGGATAATCGAGATAATCATTAGTATAACAATCATAATAAAAACGCCCTTTTATGTTAGAACCAGAAGTAAAGATACCTTGCACCGACCAGTAACGATCGGGGGAAATCCTCTTAATATCAGGCATAGGAACTTTAAAAGGATCGGGGGTAACCCAATTATGAACAATACGCACAAAGGCTGAATCAGTAATTGCTTTAACATTCAACTTAAAGAAACATTCGGGATAGTCATACATGCCGGTATCCTTTACGGTTATATACTTATCGGTAGTTGCATCGGCAAGCTTCTCGTTCATATCAACCATCGCAACAGTCGCTGCAAAGGGTTGACTAAATATCTTGCAGCCATACTCGCCGGAGAAATGAATAGTATCAGTATAGGTATTCCAGGCGTTATCCATCAAAGTAATCTCAACTATATTTGAATTAGCATAATCAGGTGCAGCTTTCAACTTCTGTCGAACATAAACTTTTGCACCTTCAATAAGACCATTAGGAACAACCGAATCAATAGAGAAGTGCGTAAAGCCGGGATTATATAGATAGAAGTTAAAGAAATCATTCATATTAACACCAGTATAAGAAGTAAGGAAATCACGCATCTGGGCAGTTGAGATATTATTAAAAGCATATTGATTGAGCATCTGCTTTATTGCAGGAAAGAAAAGGCTATCACCTAAGTATCCACGCAAAGTTTGTACAATGGTAGAACCTTTCTGATACACCGTTTCACCATAAGTATAATTATAAGGGATGCCATACACCGCACGGTAGCCATTATCTTTAATATGACATAATTGCAATACATCTTTAAGCTTAGCGCGAAGATAATCTTTGTACGCTTCCTTCCCGTAAAGGTTTTCTTTATAAAGAGCTTCGTTATAGGTTGCCCAACCCTCGTTAATCCACATATCTTCGGCAGTTGAGCAAGTAATAAGATCGCCAAACCAATGATGTGAAAGCTCGTGGGCATACAGATACTCACTATTAAGAGTTCCATCAATAGATGCAGAAGGATAAGCTATATTAGTAGCGTGTTCCATCGCTCCAATGGGTGTGGAAACGTAGCCAACCCGCTGCCACATAAACGGTCCCCAGTAATGTTCGAAGGCAGTTAAAACTCCATTAAGATTAGCGAATGAAGCTTTGGCATTATTTGTATCCGATGGATGTACGTATATATAAGTTGGGATACTATTATTAATACCAGTATAAGTGCCGCTTACCGGAACATAATCACTTACAGCGACTGATGCCAGATAAGCAGGTATGGTTTTGTTGAAATACCAATGAAAAGTCTTACTACCATCTACATTATCTAAAGTATTAAGAAGAATACCTCCGCAAACAGCCATCTGCGTATTAGGACAAGTAATATAATAATCATAGGTAGAGCGATCAATAAAGTCGTCGACGGAAGGAATCCAGCATCTTCCATAGTTGTGAGGATCTGGAGTAAAAGCTATCCCAAGATTATAAGACAGGCTGGCACTCATGTGAAAACCTCCCCAACCGGAAGACTCTACAGCAGGTGCGCCATGATAATAGACCTTAACATTAGTAGTGTCGGTTGTTGATAAAATGTTGGCCAGCGGAATGCTAATGATATTGCCATTATAATAAAAAGTATTGAATGTATTGCCAACAAAAACCGAATCAACTGTAAGAGCTAGGAGATTGAGGGAAATGTTGGTTACATTATTCATTTTGGCAACAATTCCAAGCTCAGTGTAACCCCCTATCTGATTAGCAATAGCTGTGCCGACATTTAAATGTATATCGTAATGTGTTACGTGTATGGTGTCGCTTATCAATGCTGCTTTAGAACATAAAGGGATTAAACTTATTATGATTATTGATAGGATTATTTTTCTCACTTTAAAAATGTTTAATTAGTCGTTAATCGAAGTTTTTAACTATTTATTTATGTTAGATACCATCTAACTTTTAAAAGGTGCGAAATTACAAACTTCTCACAACGTGGAAAAACAAATGTTTTAAAAAAATCATTTTTATTAAGGAAACGATGGAAGATTTTTCAAAATGTGGGCGGTTGGTAAAGTAAACATCGGGCAATTATTTGAAAAATATAACGAATCTTCTTCTAAATAAAATCAAAAAACAAATTCTTTAAAAAGATAATTAGTATCAATATTATTATTAACAAAATAATAATATTTAAAACAAAGTAAAAAAGCGACTTTAGGCATTTCAAAGTCCAATCATTAAGTACTTTTTAACCTTAATCAGAAATAAATAAAAAATAATTTCGTTTTGTTGTTCATAATGTTTCTTTTATTAATAACTTTGGAAAAAATTTAAGACTTACTTTTAATCAAAAATAACATAGATGAAAAAACTGGTTCTTTCCGGTATTATATTAATAATTACGCTCTTTCAAACATCGGCTCAAAAGAAATGGTCGTTGGAAGAATGTATAAATTATGCACTGGAAAACAATATTCAGATAAAACAAAGCAAACTTAGTGCCGAATCGGATAAGATAACTTTGTTGCAAAATAAACTTGGCGTACTGCCAAATCTTAATGGCGGTGCTTCCTATAGCTCTAATTGGGGTCGTAATATAGATCCAAGTTCTAATACTTATAGTACTGATCAAACACAATCTATTTCACTTTCGTTAAATTCTTCAATTGATTTGTTTAGTGGTTTCCAAAAGCTAAATACTATTAAGCAAAGCGACAATAACTATCAGGCTAGCAAGTATGATGTGGAAAAGATGAAGAACGATATTGCGTTGAGGATTGCACAGGCATATATGACGATTTTATTTAATAAAGAGCAAGTTGATGTGTCGAAAAATCAGGTTGAGATAAGCAAAATGCAGCTTGCTAGGATTAAGAATCTGGTAGATGCAGGGGCTCTTGCCAAAGGAAACCTTTTGGACATACAGGCGCAGGAAGCTCTTGAGGAATCAAATCTTATTGCAGCACAAAACCAACTTGATCTCTCCTATCTTGATTTAGTTCAATTGCTTGATTTGAAATCAAAGGATGATTTTGATATCATAAAACCAGATATAACCATGGGAAACGATGTGGCATTGATACCTACCAATCAGATTTATACTTATTCGTCGACTATAATGCCTGAGATTAAGAGTGCTGAGTTTAGATTGAAGAGCTCTTTTAATGGTTTGGCTATTGCCAGAGGTTCACGTAGTCCAAGCCTTAGCTTAAGCGGATATTATGGTAGTAATTATGCTGATAACTTTCTTGATTATGCAAATCCTACTATAACTTACGAAGGATTAAAACCAACTCTTTATGTAGTTTCAGGGAGTGGAACACCGGTTCTTCAAACTGCGTATAGTTTAGAATATCAAAAGATGGCTTTTAAAGATCAAATGAAAAACAATCTTAGTAAATCGCTGCGATTAACGTTGACTATCCCTATCTTTAATAATTATCAGGTGAATGCAGCAATATCTAAAGCTAAGTTAAGCACCTTAAATGCCGATTATAATTTACAATTACAAAAGAATCAACTCTACAAGAACATTGAGCAGGCAGCTACCGATGCAACAGGTGCTTTTAAGAGTTATAATGCTTCCGCAAAAGCAGTTGATTCTTATAAAGAAGCCTTTACTTATACGGAACAGAAGTTTAATGTAGGCGTTGTAAATCCAATAGATTACAATGATGCGAAGAATAAACTTATAAAAGCCGAATCTGATTTGCTTAGAGCTAAGTATAATTATGAATTCAAGAAAGTAATACTCAATTTTTATCAAGGAAATCCTTTAACAATAAATAAATAAGCCGATATTATGAAAAAGAAAAAGATCATCTGGATATCTGTTATAGCTGGGATAATACTATTAGCAGTATTGGTAGTAGCCAAAAAGAAAGGCGTCTTTGGTGGTGGCGATATCGAAAAAGTAAGCACTGAATTTGTTATGAAAAGAAATATAACCGAAACAGTTTCTGCAAGTGGGAAGATACAACCTGAAAAAGAAATAAAGATAAGTCCTTATATCTCCGGTGAAGTTGTAAAACTCTTAGTAAAAGAAGGTGATGAAGTAAAGCAAGGTCAGCTTTTAGCTGAGATAGATCCTGAAATCTATAAGTCGTCTTACGAACAAAGTATGGCAATGCTAAACGGTCAGAAGGCCGGACTTGCAACATCTAAAGCTAATTTGGCACAGGTAAAGGCACAATATGCAAATGCTAAAACTTCTTTCGAAAGAAATGAAAAGCTATACAAACAACAAGCTATTTCTGCTTCTGATTTTGATGCTTCTAAAGCTTCCTATGAATCTGCAGTAGCACAAGTGGAGGCTGCCGAACAAAATGTGGAAGCTGCAAAGTTTAATGTAAGTAGTTCGGAAGCATCGCTAAAACAATCAAAAGAAAATCTTACCCGAACATCTATTTATGCCCCTGCTAATGGAACTGTTTCAAAGCTTAATGTTGAGGTAGGCGAAAGAGTTACGGGTGCTTCACAGTTCTCAAGTGGAACGGAGATTATGCGTCTTGCAAATCTTAATAGTATGGAAGTAAATGTATCGGTTAATGAAAATGATATTGTCAGAGTTAAGCTTAACGACACAAGTCTTATTGAGGTAGATGCTTATCTTAACCGTAAGTTTAAAGGAATAGTTACAGAGATAGCCAACACCGCAAACACTACCGGTAATAGTGCCGATCAGGTGACTAATTTTAATGTTAAGATAAGGATTTTACAAGATTCTTATCAAGATCTTATGAATCCTGACAAACCTAATATCAGTCCGTTCCGTCCGGGGATGTCGGCTACTGTTGAAATTCAAACTAAGAATGTTACGGATGTTATGACAGTGCCAATTCAATCGGTAACAACCAGAGAAGATACTGCTATGATGAAGAAACTTGGAGGTAAAAAGGATGTAAAAGAGGATCAACCTGACATGAATGATGATGAAAAGGCAGTTCAGGCAAAGAAGACAGCTAAGTCAACCAATGTTGAGTATGTTTTTATTTATAAGAACGGAACTGTTGTAATGCAAAAGGTTAAAACAGGTGTTCAGGATAATAGTTATATTGAAATCAAGGAAGGATTGCAAGATAAAGACGAAGTTATTTCGGGACCTTATACTGCTATCACTAAGAAGTTAAAGAACGGCGACAAAGTTAAGAAGGTTGATAAGAGCGAGCTGTTCAATATTAAAATGGATAAATAATTAATGGCATTCATATTACATATAGAGACAGCAACTGAAGTATGTTCGGTTGCTGTCTCTAATAATAAAGAGCTTCTGGCAATCAAAGAAACTGTTGGAGGCAACTCACATTCAGCTAATCTCACTACATTTATTGAAGAGGTAATAAAGCAAGCAGGCATTACGCTTCAGCAGCTTGATGCTATTGCTGTGAGCAAAGGCCCCGGCTCTTACACAGGGCTTCGTATCGGAGTTTCTACGGCTAAAGGTCTCTGTTATGGTCTTGATATTCCAATGATAGCTGTTGATACGTTAAAGGCAATGGCTTGGGGCGCTTCTAACGGCAATGATGCTGACGTTCTTTATTGCCCTATGATTGATGCTCGCAGAATGGAAGTGTATGCAGGTGTTTATGATAAAAATAATACCACTTTGCGTGAGGTTAAAGCAGATATTATTGATGATACTATTTATAAAGAATATCTTGATAATAATATCGTAATGTTCTTTGGCAATGGTGCGGAAAAGTGTAGAGAGCTATTATCAACACATCCTAATGCAAAGTTTATGGATAACAACTTTGCTTCAGCATCTAAAATGATTTCATTAGCTGTTGCTAAATATGAGCTAAAACAATTTGAAGACGTAGCTTATTTCGAGCCTTTTTATCTAAAGGATTTTATTGCAGCCAAGCCGGTTGTAAAGGGTTTACATTAATACAATATGGATACAGAAACAGAACCACAACAGATACCTATACAAGTAGTAGTGCTTACTGATTTTAGCGATAAGAGTATCTTTGCAGTAAATCATGGTAAGGAGATGTGTCGCATGCTGGAAAGGGGTATGACTTTGGCTTACTTTGATAACGATAAGAATGAAGATGAAACGCTTTTGCAGGATAAATATAAAGCCTTTATTGATAAAGCAGGTGTTGATGCAAAGTTTCATATCATTAAAGGGAAACCGGTAAAAGGTTTTGAGGATGTAGTGCCTCAGGTAAA
>JBAXLO010000069.1:0-19446 GCA_037134755.1 Bacteroidota bacterium
AATTACAATCTTTTAAAATATTTTTAATATTTAATAAATAAATAGAGGATTTATAAAAGTTAAGAATAGGAATTTCATTTTATATATAATTCCAATATATATATGCACTATCACAAAACATTAGCTATTATAATTTAACCATACCAATGCTTTATCTCTATTATCAAATATCCTATTATTAAAGCCAGTATATAATGAATGCATACCATAAAATTCTAGAATTTTAATATACCATTTAACATCTGGTAGTACAACTGCACTTTTAATCGAATGCTTTATAAATAAAATGTCAAATGTTCGTATTAAATTATATATGTTTATCAAATGATGTTCTTCTATATGTATTGAACAATCAATAAGTATTTTATTAAAATTATTTTTCAGATAGAAATTATTTATTATTTTAACACTATCTATAAGTTCTTCATTAGTAATTTCATTTTTAAAAGAAACTAATACATATTGATTTTCATCATTGTAATCAATTCCCACTTCCATTTTCTCCATGAAATTAAAATTAAAAATAAAAAAGAATTATTCTTTTATTAAGCTTACAAGCCTATGTAATTTTAGTTCGTTTGGCTCCGTATTATCAAATATTAACAATGTGTTGTCTTTTCTATAAAACTTATATACAGTTAAGTTTTTAGTATTAACAAAACCTTTGCTTACTATTTCTGATTTACTATATAAACACCCTACAACTAATTGATCTACCATATTATTTTATTACAAAGTTTGTTTTTTTATTATAATATTTACAAAAATCTGATTATCTTATTTACGTGTAATTAACCTTAATAAAAATATATTAAATTTATTAATCAGCCAATCTACTTATTAGCTTATGTCGTTTAGGACCTTGTGGTTTACAATGTTCAAAAACTAATAAATTATTATCTTTTCTGTAAAAAACAAAAATTTTAGTTGTTCTTGTATTAACAAAATCTTTGTTTTCAATTTCTTCTTTACTATATAATCCACCAACTACAAATTCATCCATAATATACTATATGTAAGATTAATTTACTCTAATTATATTTATTATTATAATTTTTGACAAAAGTATATATTCTAATTTTCATATTGTATTTAAAAAAACATAAAAGATTGTTATAGAAATGTTAAAACAACTTGCTAATCTTATATAAACAGCTAAACTTGTAAATATTGTATAGAAATAACCATTGTTAAACTACGATATTTTAGATTCTACTTATCATAGATTAAATTCATGTGAGATAATATCAAATTTTTTAGATATTATTAATAAAGAAAGGAGAAGGTATTTAATTAATAACTAATGAATAGACTAAATTACTTTTATTCCATAATATAATATTATATTATGTTATACTATTCATTTACTGACAAAAGATGTTTTGAGAGGGTATTATAAAAAGGAATTTTATTTATAGGTTTAGTTATCACATCATCACATCCAGATTTTAATACTTTTATTTTATCACTTTCTAACAAATAAGATGTAATTGCAATTATTGGAAGTGAAGGCTTAATTTTTTTAATTGCTCTCGTAGCTTTAAGACCATCTATAATAGGCATTCTGTTATTCATTATAATTAAATCTATATTCTCCTGTTTTTTAAATTCTTTTATCGCAAGAAACCCATTAGTACATTCAAATACATTAACTTTAGTAGGATGTAATAATAATTTTATTAATTGCAAACTTGGCTCATCATTTTCAGCTATTAATATGTTTTTACCTGATAAATCAGGAATTAATTTTTTTTTGATTTTTTCTTCAGTTCTTACTTCATTAAAAGATATTTCGACAGGAATTTGAAAATAAAAAGTCGCTTCATTATTAGTAGATTCAAATCGTATCTCTGCATTCATTGCTTCTGCAATCCTTTTTGAAATAGCAAGACCTATCTTTGTCCCATCAAATTCCATTACTTTCGAATTGTCAACCAAACGAAATAAATCTGATAAATCCTCGTAATTAACTTTTGAAACACCTATCCCTGTATTCTTAACATAAAATATTATTTTAGAGAGGTCGTATTTATAAAATCCAAATTCAAGATTACCTTTCTCAAAATATTTAACTGAATATCTAAATATATTATTTAAAACCTGAGATATTTTATTTTTATCAGCAGTTATATAATCTAACAATAAACCATAATCAGGGCTAAAAACCAAATTAATTTTTCTTTTATTATTTGATGAATTTAGAATCTCAATCAAGTTTATTCTACTCTCCAGAAATATATCCGAGCCTTTAAAGATTTGTTTATTCAACTCAAACGAGCTTTTGTCTGATGAAATAATATTAAAAATATCATTTGTTATATTTAATAAATTTGTCCCACTACTATTTATTGTTGAAATCATCCCTCTTATCTCTTTATCTTCAATAACAGACTCTAATATGCCACTAAATCCTAATATATTATTGAGCGGATCTGTCATTTCAATACTTATAGATTCTAAAAAAGCAGATTTAATTCTGTCACTTTCTTCAGCTTTATTTTTCGCAATAACTAATTCATTATTTGTCTTTTCGAGCTCACTTGTCCTTTCAATAACTTTTTCTTCTAATATCTGATTTTGATTTAATAGTTGTTGATGAAGATAGCGAGTCTCAAGCAGATTCTTAATTCTTAAAACAACCTCAACTATATCAAATGGTTTAGTAAGAAAATCTTTAGCTCCGGCTGTTAACGCTTGTTGTTTAGCTTCTTTACTTATATCAGCTGTTAATATTAATATTGGCAAATAGGTTGTTTTCGGTATGATTAAATTCAACTGTTCCATAACTTCATAACCCGAAAGCTCTGGCATCATTAAATCAAGTAAAATCAAGTCAGGATTGTATTCTTTAAAAATATCAAATACTAATAAAGGATTTGTTGTAAATTTAGTATTTACAAACCCTTGTACTTCTAGTAGATCTAATAGAACATCAACATTTGATTGTTGATCATCAATAATCAATATTTTTGAATTAGTTATAGTAGCTTCAATCATTTTTATTACATAATTTAAGAATGTAAAAGTACTATTATTTATTAAATAAACAGCTTATAAATTTATTTTATATCAATAGTCCTTTTTTACCGTTGGGAGTAAATGACTATCATCAAGCAGAATCGAGATTTGTTAGAAGTTTTATTTATTTATTCCCCTTTATTCAGAATGTTTAATTACTTTTGGTGAATATTTTTCATATACGATCAATAAATAAAAACTAAAAAATCATGCGATACAGAAAACGAATTAGTATTTTACCTGGCCTTACAATAAACTTAAGTAAAAGTGGTATCTCTACTACTTTAGGTGTAAAAGGTTTTAGTGTGAATGTCGGCTCAAAAGGTACTTATTTAAATACAGGTATTCCTGGTACCGGATTATATGATAGAACAAAGATTTCAAATAATTTATATAATTCAAAATCTGTTCAAAGTTCTCATTATAATTCCGGAGCTACAGCATCTCAGCCTAAGTTTATTGCATTTGCACATGCCGAGAGATGGATTAAAAACAAAACCTGCTATACTTTTTATTTTTTATTGTTGATAGTAGGGATAGGAGCTGCATTTTTCAATATCCCTATATCTATTGCACTTATATCAGTTTATCTTGTTTTAATGTTAAGATGGATTTTTACGGATGCAGGCAAAGCTTGTTCGGAAATTAGAGAAGCCCGAAAATTATGGAATACAACTCCCGAAGAAGCTAGCGACAATATACTCCAACATCTTGAGAATTCTTACGGGCGTTATAAAAATCAATTATTGATTAAAGACATTATTTTTCAGGCAAAGACCTTAAAGAAATATGAAGTAGAACTAAAGTTTTTGAATTTTGTGGATGTTGATGATTCAACTACTATCTTTGAGTTGGCTGAATGCAATTTTGCTTTAGAGCATTATGTAGATGCTGTAAAATATTATGATAAGATTACGCTAACACCTCAATCCGATACAAATAAAAACAATATCTATTCTAAATTAGGAATTGCATTGTACCATATCAAAGAGTATAAAAGAGCTATAGAAACTTTACAAAAAGTATCATTAGCTTTTGAACAACAGAGTTTGCTCAAATTAATTGAGGGGCAGTGTTTTTATGCTCTTAAAGAATATGAAACTGCTATCTTTACTTTCACTACTTTCTTGATAAACAAAAGTACTTTTGATAGTAATATGTTAGAGATGGGATATAATCTGGGTTTGATTTATAAAGAAACCAATAATAAAGAGAAAGCAGTTTATTGGCTAAATATGGTATATACACGTGATATAAATTATAAAAACACAGGTGAACTTATTAAAGAAATGGTATAAAATGAATACAAATACTACAAGTAATATCAAGATTATAGATATTGTTCATAGTTTACACAACACTCTTAATAATATCCAGTTAATAAAAAACAACCTATTATCACAATTGCTCAATAGGTCAAAACAAAATAACAAATTATATTATATAATAATATGTATATAAATCATTCGAATTTACAAATTGAAATCACTAATATTACTAACACATTAGTGATGACAAACTCTAAACTACAAGCAAAAATTGATAACGGTCAATGGATGGATGTTCTTGAAGAAGCTAATGATCAAGAATTATGGGAATTTAATTTACCCCTTGTAAACGAGATAATGGATTTTATGAAAGAAGAAAACATTGATGAGGAATATATAGCAGGAACTCCTCAAAGATTAATGATTGATCAAATAGGCGAATTTTTCAGGCTTATGTTATTGCTAAGTAATAAAGGAAAAATGCCCGAAACTAAAAAAAAATAATTATGTTACAACAAAACCAAACAATAAAAGAAAGATTCAGAAATTGTAATTTGAATATCTATAATCTTTGTGATTATATGATTAAAAGGGCTAGTATTTTATCAGTACTAAATTACTCGCTCTCAAAAACCGATCTTAGTTTTTTAAAGCTGGTGCAAAATGGATTACTTATGTCAAAAGAATCTCTTGATTCAATCGACAAACCTGATAACTCTTATGATGATCTTGATTTGGATTATGAAATATATAGATATGACTGTCCTAAATGCGATGGATCTGTAAAGGTAGTTGAATTTGAATATAATGATGCAGGTCATAATTTTAATGTTTACAAATGTCAGGTTTGCGGAGAAGAAATTGTAGATAATTATCCTAACAAGCAAGAGCATTTAATAGAATATTTTGACATTATAATTAATTGGAAAGAAGACAAATTAAGTGATGAGAAAATAGCTAAAGAAGACAAGATAAAATTTACTAAACAACTTAAAAACATTAAAAAGGAGAAAAAACAAGTTTATAATGAAAACGAAAGCATAATAAAAACACGTAATGATTTCCGAAATGGAGTTTTATCAGCAATTGAAAAAGGTGAAGACTATTATAAAGAGTTGTTAAAATCGAAACATGTTTTTGATAGAAATATAGGGGAAGCATAGAAATTAAGAAATGCTTGGTTTTTCAAAGTATGCCACTGTTCAAAACAGTTTTCACAACTTACTTAATCATTAATAGATTCAAAAACTGCATTCCTTTGTCACAACCATCCCGATTGTCCACCATTTTATTTACATAAAGAATTATTATATTTTGAGTCTTATACTTAAAACTCCATTTTATGCTTAAATATCTAAACAATAGTTATTAGCCAAAACTATTTTGCTCTTCCCTAAAAGTTCAAAAACCAAAAACAAAACTATTTTGGTCTTTTCTAACTCAAAAATGTGTTTAAACAAAAAAATCATGATCTTCGCCAACTCCAAAATGGTCTTCGCCAAAACTATTTTGGTCTTCGCCAAATCCCGAGAAGTCTAAAACAAAACTTTTGTGGTCTTCGCCAAATGCCGAGAAGTCTCCGCCAAAACTATTTTGGTCTTCGCCAAAAGTTCAAAAGTCTAAAACAAAACTTTTGCGGTCTTCGCCAAAAGTTTTTTGGTCTCCGCCAAATGCCGAGCGGTCTCCGCGAAATGGGTATTTGTGTACAAAAACTTATTTCTTACAGTCCAAAAGTCCAAATAATATTAAACTCATGCTATATTCGCTTTTAAGAGTAGCAAAACGCTACATTATTTATAATAAAGAATGTTGATATAATAATAATGTATTGATAACATTATTGCAAACAAAAGATAACAAAACAAACCGAAGTCCTACATCTTATCAGGAACACTAATCCCCAACAAACCCATTGCAGATTTAATAATATTAGAAACAAAGTAAGACAATGCAATACGAAAATCCCTCAATTCCATGTTCTCTTCTTTAAATATAGGTATCTCTTGATAAAAGCCATTATATTCTTTAGCTAATTCATATATATAATTAGATATTAAAGCAGGACTAAGACTCTCAGCCGCTTGATTAATCACAGCAGGATATTCATGTATAAGCTGCAGCAGGTTCTTTTCTTTTTCAACAATGTTAATATTAACATCAACATGATTGCTAATAACATTATCAGCCTTATTAAGCAAAGATTTAATACGAGCATGAGTGTATTGTATAAAAGGACCTGTATTACCATTAAAATCAATAGACTCCTTAGGATTAAACATCATGTTTTTCTGTGGATCAACTTTAAGTATAAAGTATTTTAAAGCACCCAAGGCAATGGTGTGATAAAGTTTAATGGCTGCTTCAGATTCAAAATCATCAATCTTGCCTAATTCAAAAGCCGTCTGTCGAGCAGTCTCTATCATTTCAGCAATTAATAAATCAGCATCAACTACAGTTCCTTCACGGGATTTCATTTTACCTTCCGGTAATTCAACCATACCATAAGATAAATGATAAATACTATCACTCCAATCATACCCCAACTTCTTTAACACTAATTTCAATACATCAAAATGATAATTCTGTTCGTTGCCTACAACATAAATCATTTTCGAAGGCTTATACTCCTCATGCCTTTGGTGAGCAGTCCCTAAATCCTGTGTCATATATACTGAAGTTCCATCAGAACGAAGCAAAAGCTTTTCATCCAAACCTTCGCCGGTTAAATCTGCCCAGATAGAATTATCTTCTTTCTGAATTAATTTGTTTTCATTAAAACCTTTCTCTACAATTGACTTCCCAAGCAAATATGTATTCGATTCATAATATGTTTTATCAAAATCAATACCCATCGTCTTATAAGTAACATCAAAACCTTCGTAAACCCATGCATTCATCCTGTTCCAAAGCTTAAGAACATCTTCATCCTTTGCTTCCCACAATCGCAGCATCTTCTGAGCTTCGAGCATTAAAGGAGCTTGCTTTTCGGCTACTTCTTTATCATAACCTTTAGCAACTAACTCTTCAACTTCTTTTTTGTAATTCTTATCAAACAATACATAATACTTACCAGCAAGATGATCACCTTTTAAACCCGAAGATTGAGGAGTTTCCATATTCCCCCATATCTTCCATGCAAGCATCGATTTACAAATATGTATCCCTCTATCATTAACCAAGTTTACTTTCAATACATTCTCACCATTAGCTTTCAATATCTCAGCCACTGACCATCCTAAAAGATTATTACGAATATGACCAAGATGAAGAGGTTTGTTAGTATTAGGCGAAGAATATTCAACCATAACAGGAGTACTCTTTTTGACAGGATTAAAACCAAAAGACTTATTATTAATATTCTGATTTAAGAAACTAAGCCAATAGCTTTTCTTTATAACTATGTTTAGAAAACCTTTAATAACATTAAAATCATTAACTTCATCAAGCACATCCTTTAAATACTGACCAATATCATTAGAAGTTTGTTCCGGTGACTTTTTAGTTATCTTAAGATATGGAAATACTGCAAAAGTAAAATCACCTTCAAACTCTTTTCTAGTCTTTTGAAGTGAAATACTTGACAAGTCAACTTCAGTTTGATAGATAGATTTAATAGCATCTGCTATATTTTTACATAGTAATTGTTCAATCATATATTAACTTGTATTTACCTCACCTCACCCCTCTCCTAATAGTAGAGGAGCTTAAAATGTGAAATAATTATTAATTCTTAATTATTAATTCTTAATTGATTTTATTTTCTCGCGTCTTTAAACTTAAATTCTTTCAGATGGTAGATATTCAGATAAGTATTTTCGTAACCATTATCATCTCCAGTCTTCTTAAAGATATATTTTGTCTGTAAAGTATTAACTTTAACATTAGAAAGACATCCTGTAAAATCTTCACCATAATTCATCAATGCGGTTAGAAAATAAGTTGCAATATCATTCCCCGAATAAGCCATTTCATTAGGTTCTATTTTATATTTATCCCTAAATCGAAGAATAAATGATTTAGTTAGTTCATCATCATAATCAACAAAATTAGGCTCATACAAATGCATATTAAGCTTTTGGAAATACTCAGTTTCTATCTTATCAAGATTTTTCCAGTAAGGAGTGCCAAACAATACAATATTAAGATCTTTAATATTACCAAGTCTGCTTACATAACTTGTAACAGATATTTCGCTTTCCATAAGAGTAATAATAATGTTATCACGAGTATCTGACAACTTAGAATTTAAACCATCAAAGCCAACCTGATTATAAATAATTTCTTTAACTGTACCCTCTTTTGCAGGATTGTCTTTATATGATTCAGTAAAATCCTTTTTATAAAGCTCAGCTCGTTTCTTTTCAGTATCTTTATTATTATGAACTATAATAACATTAGCCTTAGGATAAGAAGTAATAATAAAAGACACTACATTGTGAATTTCATCCTGAGGAGAAGGTATCAACTTAAATACATAAGGATTATTTTCAAGAATAGTTCTTCGTTCAGACATAGGATTTATCACAGGAATCTTCTGCGATTTAGCAAACTCAGCAATAGTTTTAAATGTTTTATAGAAAAAAGGACCAACAATTAAATCCATCTTAGCCAACTCTGCTTTCTTCATAAAGCTAGCTGCTAAAATAGTATCATCAGGCACATCATAAGTATAAATCTTTACATTTAAACCTTGTTTCACCAATGTATCAACAGCCATCATAAATCCCTCATAAAACTGAATAAAAGAAAATGATTTATAATCATGTGCAGTTTTATTTTCTAACTGAACATTATCAGGATTAATATCACCCAAATTCTTTAAGTAAAGAGGAATTAACAAAGCAATGTTGTAAGTCTTTTTTGATTTAATCTTCTCACAATTAGAATTTGTTTCTTTTTCTACAATTTTTTCAACTTTAGTTTCCTCTTTTACAGTTTCAACTTTAGTATTAACAACTTTCTTTTCTTCTACTTTAGTAGATGCTTTTTTCTTAAGCTCTTCATTTGTAACTTTAGTTGTCTTCTTTTCAACTGTAGTATTGCCTGTAATCTTAATTTGTTGACCAGGTTTTAGAGTGCTATTCTTAAGTTCAGGATTTAGCTCAATAAGTTTCTCTTCTGTAACATTGTATTTCTTAGCAATACCAAACAAAGTTTCTTTCTTTAGAACAGTATGAACAATAGACTCCTGCTCTTTAGTAATAGGAGTAACTTTAGCAGTTTCTTTATCATTAATCCCTTTAAAAGGAATCTTTACAATCTGACCAAGTTTAAGAGCATTGAATGAAGAATCCGTCTGTAATAATTCTGCTCTGGTAATATTATAAGCTTTCGATATCGAATAGAGAGTTTGCCCCTTTTCAACAGTATGCATATAATATTGCTTACCATCAATTGTATCTATTTTCTGTGATTTCTTTATCTGAGGAGTATCCTGAGCATAACTCCTAAGCAAACAAAACAATAAGATTGTAATTACTAAAACATATCTTTTCATGATATTCTGTTTAAATTATTCCCATTCTATAGTTGCCGGTGGCTTAGAGCTGATATCATACACAACTCTGTTAACACCTTTTACTTTATTAATAATTTCATTAGAAATCTTTGCAAGAAACTCATAAGGTAAGTGAGACCAATCTGCGGTCATCCCGTCTGTAGAACCTACGCAACGCAAAGCTACAACATTCTCATAAGTTCTTTCATCGCCCATTACGCCAACAGATTGTACAGGAAGTAATATTGCTCCTGCCTGCCATACCTTATCATAAAGATTATAAGATTTCAAGCCTTGAATATATATATAATCAACTTCCTGAAGAATACGAACCTTTTCAGGGGTGATATCACTTAATATTCTTATACCTAAACCAGGACCAGGGAAAGGATGACGATTTAATAACTCATCTTTAAGTCCTAATGTGCGACCAACTCTACGAACTTCATCTTTAAAAAGATTATTTAACGGCTCAACAATCTTTAACTTCATAAAGTCAGGTAAACCACCTACATTATGATGAGATTTAATAGTTGCAGAAGGCCCCTTTACAGAAACAGATTCAATAACATCAGGGTAAATAGTGCCTTGAGCTAACCATTTAACATCTTCAATACTGTGAGCTTGCCTATCGAATACTTCAATAAAAGTCTTACCAATAGCTTTACGTTTAGCTTCAGGTTCTTTAATACCTTTTAATGCTGAATAGAAAAATTCTTTTGCATCTACACCTTTAACATTTAAGCCCATACCTTTGTATGATTCCAAAACACCTTCAAACTCATGTTTACGTAAAAGTCCATTATCTACGAAGATACAATGCAATTGCTCACCAATTGCCTTATGTAGCAGCATAGCTGCAACTGATGAATCAACACCACCTGATAAACCAAGAACAACTTTCTCCTCCCCTATTTTCTTTTTTAACTCTTGAATGGTAGTATCAATAAAAGAATCTGGAGTCCAGGATTGATCACATTTACAAATATCAACAACAAAATTCTTAAGTAAAATCATGCCTTCTGTACTGTGATATACTTCAGGATGAAACTGTATTCCGAAAGTATCCTCATTCTCAATCTGAAAACCACCGGCTTCAACATCATTAGTACTTGCAATTACCTTAAAATTATCAGGTAAAACCTTGATTGTATCACCATGTGACATCCAAACTTGAGTATCATCACTCATACCTTTAACTAAAGCATTATCATGATCGATAAAGCTTAAATTAGCACGTCCATACTCTCTGGTAGAAGAAGCTAAAACCTCACCACCATTAATATGCGATAAATATTGGGCACCATAACAAACACCTAACATAGGCATCTTGCCTCTAAATACATCCAAATTAGGATTGGGAGCATTTTTATCTCTTACAGAAAAAGGACTTCCTGAAAGAATAACTCCTTTAATATCATCTGATAAAACAGGGATCTTATTATAAGGATGTATTTCACAATAAACATTCAGTTCTCTAACTCTTCGAGCAATCAACTGAGTGTATTGCGAGCCAAAATCAAGTATTAAAATAGTCTGGTGCATTTTTTTAATTTATCAATAAATATATTTAAATAGTTCTGCTTCATAATTCGATTTATTACCTTTATTATCTTCAACTTCTAAAAAGAAATGGTTGTTTCCTTCTTTAACATTATCATCAAT
The DNA here is from genome assembly GCA_037134755.1 of Bacteroidota bacterium. Taxonomy (GTDB): domain Bacteria; phylum Bacteroidota; class Bacteroidia; order Bacteroidales; family JACABE01; genus JBAXLO01. The sequence goes on from JBAXLO010000069.1 coordinate 11,449, forward strand.
AGCATAGGTAAGAAGGTTGTTCTTAGCATCATACTCCATTAAAATCCATTTACTATTCAAAAAAGCTTTATAACTTTTAATTCCCGACAGCTCATCGGTAATTTTTATTTCAATAGTTTTTTGTTCCGTAATATTCTTTTGGTCTTTAATATTCAATGGTTTTATTTTTGGTGGAACAGTATCCAAATAGACTGCAAATTTACCAAAATTATTTACATTAGCCTTCACAAATCCATCAATACATTTTCCACCTTCCGAAATAAGTTTATTATTACCATTAATTTTTACAATTATTAGTTTGCTTTTAAGTGAATCTGCTACACTATCTGCTTTGATAGCCAACGAATAACTAATATGCAAAGGCACATGGGGATCATGGATTGAATAAGTTTTAGAAAGATACTTTTCCTTATTATTTATTTGATATTTAAATAAAATATTATCATATAAAGCTCCTTCAGGGATATTTATATTGACTTCATCATTCTTAAAAGTATTGTTTTTATTATAAAAAAAGATAGTACTATTATCATTATCTATGTTCTCTTTAGTACTTTGATATTTAAAATCTAAATCTTTTTTAATATTAAATGTCAAAAAAGAATTGTTCCCTTTAAAATCTGTGATTACATACTTAACAAGATGTGTATTAGTATCGTTTAACGTAATATTACCATTATTTAGAACTGTATCATAGTTGCTAAGCTTGCTCCCGGGTTGTTTCCTACTTAATTGATAACGTTTACCTGTGTCATAATATTCGGAATAGTCGATCAAACTATTCACGTAACGTGGTTCTTTGAATGAAAGCTGATCATTAACATATTTAAATTGTAAAACACTATCCAAATACATTTGAATTGAATAGCAATCAAAGTCTGATTTGGTATCATTCATTTTATCAGATGTTAAAATCCCAAAATATATATTCATACTTACTTTTATTATATCATCATTATTTAATTTATAATGATGATTATGATTAGCTTTAGAGATAGAATATTCCGTTGCTTTAAAAGAAGGTATAATTTGGTTTTGATCAACTTGATTATAAATTCTAAATTCTTTAAAGGTTGGTGGAATAGTGTCTTTTATATCAAAACCAAACACAAATGGATTAATTGGTTTCTCATTTCTTTCATTACGAATTTCAAAGTGAAGATGAGGACCTTCAGACCCACCGCTATTTCCTGTTAAAGCAATGATTTCTCCTTTTTTAATCCTAATTTTATTCTTTGGTAAGATTAAATCTTGTTCAAAACTTTCTTTTTTATATTGTTCCTTGCGAAGATAGTTAGTTATGATTTGATTGTAAGCTGACAAATGTCCATAAACAGTTACTAAACCATTATAATGAGTAATATAAAGTGCATTGCCAAAGCCAAATGGAGATACTTTTATACGCGACACATAACCATCGGCGGGAGCATATACATTATAACCTTCTTTTTCGTTAGTACGGATGTCAATGCCTGTATGCAGATGATTAGCCCGCATCTCAGCAAAAGTTCCTGAAAGCTTTAAAGGAATATCCAAAGGTGAGGAAAAGAAATGCATCTTATTCTGCTCTTGAGCATTCCCGCAAAGGGCATAAAACAAAATAAAAAGAAGATAATAATGCTTTATATTATTCATCAACTTTAACTTTAACAAGTATGAAAAAGATTACAACCATTAAAACGCCTGCTCCTGAGAATACAAACATTATTTTAGGATTAAATAAGAATAATAATCCACCTATGCTACTTGCAAGGAATGCAAATACGCTTGCAAAACTTGTGTAAAAGCCAATTGCAGTGGCTGTATCTGTTCGTTTAGAAATATTTGATATTAATGCTTTAGAAATCCCATCTGTAGCTGCGGCATAAACACCATAAATAAAGAATATCAATACGTAATGCCACCATTCGAAGGCAAATCCCATAGCAAAGTAAGAGATTGAGAACAAAACCAAGCCTATTATTAATGTTCGTTTCAAGCCTATTTTATCACCTATCATTCCTAATGGATAAGCCATTAAGGCGAAAATTAAATTGTAGTATATATAAAAGCCAATCATGTGCGTATCCGACATGTTTTTAGACTTAAGTGATAATAAAAGAAAAGCATCAGAACTATTGAAGAATGTATAAGCAAGCAATCCTATAATTAGAACTTTATATGCATGTGTGGATACTTTCCAATAGGATAGATAAGAAAAGAAATTGATTTTCTTAGTTGTCTTAACGATCTCTTTTTTCTTTTCTTTAATAAAGAGAGTGATAATTATTGAACATAATCCTGGTAAGAAAGCAATTAAAAACAACCATTTGTATTGTTGTGGATAATAATAGAGATAAATTAATGCTACGAACGGTCCTACTGAAGCTCCTAAAGTATCGAAGCCTCTGTGAAAACCAAATACTTTCCCTTTGTTTTCGGGAGTAGTTTCATCGCTTAGCATTGCATCGCGTGCACCTGTTCTTAAACCTTTTCCTAACCTATCAGAAGTTCTGGCAGTGAATATCCACAATGGATGTGTAAGTAATGCCATCATTGGTTTGGAGATGGCGTTCAATATATAGCCTAATTGAATAAATGGTAAACGTATTCCTTTTGAATCGGATAAGGAGCCAAAATATCCTTTACTTAATCCGGCAGTTAACTCGGCTATACCCTCTAATATCCCAATTAATAAAACAGAAAATCCTATCGATCTTAAATAAACAGGCATGATAGGATAGAGCATTTCGCTGGAAATATCGTTGAAAAAGCTTATTAGTGAAACAAGTAAGATAGTGCGAGTTATTATTTTTGCTTTGCTCATTAGTGACGATATATAATTTTACAAATTTAAAGCTAATTTTCGATTTATTTTAAATAAATACAACAAATGAGTAACAAAGTTTTGTTAATAAAAGTTTGAGAAGAATTAATATTGGATAAATAAAAAATAGATTACACCCGACTTCTGCGAATTATGACTTTTTATGTCTAAACTATGGTTTTATTATGAATCAATGTATTACATAATCTTGTTTTTTAGGGAAAGAAAAACGTCAATATCTCTTTTACAAACTCAATTAGTGCAACTTATATAGGAAATCTTTTCTAATTTAAAGACTCTTTGATTATCTAAAAATGAGTTACTGCGTTGATATAGTACATAATCTGGTTTTCAGGCGATGTATCGTGTAATTCAGGCGATGTATCGTATAAAACAAGCGATGTATCGGGTAATTTATTGGATGTATCATGTAAAACAAGTGATGTATCGTGTAAAACAAGCGAAGTATCGTGTAATTTATTGGATGTATCGTGTAAAACAAGCGATGTCTTTGGTAAAAAAAAGAACATCTCTTGTAATTTAAGATACATCTTCGGTAATTCAAGGTACATCTTTGGTAATTCAATCTGTGTAAAAGTATTTAACAACTTGATTAAATTCATTTTTTCTACCTATTGTATTTTCATTATCGAATGAACAAAATTTTTTATTTTTTTTGCATCTTCTACTTTTTTAAAAAGAAACTTTTTTTCAATAAAGGTATAATTGTTAAGTCATTTTTATTTACAAGTTAAGTAATGTGTATTCCATATTGCTATTTTAACATATATTTAACAACATATTTTCAATTCCTGTAAATTTAATCTAAAGATTTTATATCTTTACAAATTATTTGGGTTAACATTTATAATAAACATTAAGTATACTAATATAGGTATTTAAGTTGTTTTAGTATATTAAATTTATCCTTTTGTTATTATAATTGTTAATAAAATATACTATTATTAAAACATGATAATTTAATATTGAAATTATTAATTAACTATAAAATTAATAAATTAGATTTAATATAATAATTGTAAGCATTTTACTTAAAGTTAAAAAACAAAAGTGATTTAAATATAGATTTAGAATTGAATTTATAAACATGAAAGAAACATTAATATTAAATAAAAAATGAATTATTCGAAAAATGATATACCTCCTTAGGTTGTCAATTACTTTTCTATTAATATCCTTTGATATTGATTAATAAAATATTAATAACAAATAAAATAAATTAAATTGTATAATTAAAATAAATTTTCTTTTATTATGAAAAAAATTTTTACATTATTTTTAGTAACAATGTTACTATCTTTATGGGTACAGAACCTAAAGGCACAATATCAAAACATTCCAATTGCTCCAGGAAGTTTTACAGGAGATGTCGTAGCAAACGGTAATGGTACCTCTACTTCATCTACAACAGTTGATGCAGACGATGCAAATTTTGTATTTGTTAGTTCTGATTTCAACCCCGGCAGTGGTGTTTGTACAGGAAGCGCAGGATACTTTTGGCCTTCCACAATAACCAGCCCGGGTGTTACAGGTTTAACTTATGCTTTGCAATCTGCAACAGGAAATAATGTATTTCAAGTTGGTTCAACTGCTGTAGGCACTTTAAATCTTGCTACAGCAACAGCAGTAAATAAATTATATGTTCTTTTTTGTAGTGCCGTTTCCGGTTCAAGCACTATTACAAGTGTTGTTGTAAATTTTAGTGATGGGATTAATCCACAAACATTTTCAAATGTTGCAGATATCAACTGGTGTCAATCACTCTCTCCTTCTACCACTACATTTTACCGAACAGGAAGAAATACTACTACTACTTGTGCAATAGGCACCTGTCAATATTTAACGGAAATGACTCTTGCATTAAGTGCAGGAAACCAATCCAGACTTGTATCTTCTATTACATTCAATAATGGTTCAGGTAAATTAAGTGTATTTGCTTTAGGAGCTTATGTGCCAAATGCACCTTATTTAGTAGCAACTCCTACTTCACTGGCATTTAATTATGTTCCTTTCGGTAGTACTTCTGCTGCACAATCCTTTTCTCTTAATGGAGGTATATTAACTTCAACCGGGACTATAAGTTTAACAGCTCCTACAGGATATTCTATGTGCTTAACTTCTGGTGGTACATATACCAATTCACTATCTATTCCTTACACTGGAACTACTTTACCTGCAACTACAATTTATGTAAAGTTTACACCCCTTGCAGCTAATACTACATATAATAGTAATATTGTTGCATCCGGAGGAGGGGTTAGCTCGTTTAATATAGCTGTTACGGGAACCTCTTCATTGATTTATTGTACTCCTACTTATCTGTATGGTGGCGCTTCTGACTATATGACACAAGTAACATTAGGTACTTTATCACAGGCTACAGCAAGTAATACATCACCATATTATATAGATTATACAACAACTCAAAACGCAGTTCCAAGTTTAATGCCGGGTTCATCATATAATTTAGTTTTGACATTTGGTGCTGACGCAAGTCAATATAATGGCGTTTGGATTGATTTTGATAAAAGTGGTACATTTGATGCCGGCGAGTTTTTTACTTCTAATACCAATGCAGGAGCCAGTGGAACTGCAACAGTTGTAATAGCAGTGCCAGCCAACGCAACACCTGGTACAACCCGAATGAGAATTCGTGGTGCTGATGACTCGCAACCAACATCTGCACAAGCTTGTGGAGCTTCAAACTCAAGTTATGGACAAGCACAGGATTTTAGTGTTAATATATTGTCATTAACAACTCCTTATTTAATTTCTTCCCCAGCTTCATATAACTTTAATTATTGTGCATTTGGAAGTTCTTCAGTAGCACAAACATTCAATATATCAGGTGCTAATTTAGCAGGGTCACCAGGCAATATTACAATAACAGCACCAAGTGGATTTCAAGTTTCTTTAACTTCAGGCTCAGGCTACAACTCTTCAATTAATCTACCTTACTCAAGTGCAACATTAGCTTCAACACCTGTTTATGTTAAGTTTGTACCTACAGCAGCTAATACATCTTATTCTGCTAATATTACTTTAAGTGGAGGAAGTGCTACAGGTTCAATAGCATTGTTAGGCACATCCTCATTGATCTATTGTACTTCAGTACCTGAAATATCAGGTTATGATTATATATCAAATGTAACTTTTGGAGGTGTTAATAATAGCTCTGGTGCGTCCTATTATACTGATTATACAAGTTCAGTTGCTGTTGCACAGGTTACACAAACAATAAGTGCTCCTCTTTCTATTACTATTGCTAATCCAGAGTGTACAACCTGTACTAATTATTTTGCTGTTTGGATAGATTTAAATCAGGACGGATTATTTAATCAAACTAATGAACTTGTTTATAGTGGAACCTATACTACAGCAACAACGTTAAATACTACTATTACTATTCCTACTACATCAACTACAGGTACAACAAGAATGAGGATAATTACAAATTATTATTATCAGCCTACTACTTCTTGTTGGACATATCCAACAAATAATTATATTTATGGAGAGACCGAAGATTATAAGGTAAATATAATAGCAGCAGCAGCTTGTGTTGCTCCAACTGTACAGCCTACCGGTATTACTTTAGCACCAGCTGCTGGTGGTACAGTAACAGGCTCGTATACGGCTTCTTCAAGTACAGATCATTATCTGGTTGTAAGAAGTAAAAGTTCAAATCCAACACCTCCTCAAAATGGAACTACATACACAGCCGGACAAGTTATTACCGGCACAAGCACAAACAATGATACTGTGGTTGCTTATCAATCAGGAATATCTATTTCGGATGCAGGTTTAACAGCTAATGTTACTTATTATTATTATGTTTATGCAGCTAATTCAAACTGTACAGGTACAGTACCTATGTATTGTTCATTAGCTCCTCTTTCAGGAAATGTTATTAATACATGTCTTGCTCCTACTACACAGCCTACTACTTTAGCATTAATACCAGGGGCAGGTGGTACTTTAACAGGATCTTTTAATGCTTCAACAGGAGGTTCCGATCATTACCTTATTGTAAGGAATACAACAGGCAATACTCCTATTGCACCTACTAACGGACAAACATACTCTGGCAGCAATCAATTAGGAACAAGCACTTTTGTTGCATATTCAACGAGTGGCGCTTTTTCTGATGCCGGTTTAGTTGCAAATTCTACCTATTATTATTACATTTATGCTGAAAATTCAAACTGTGCAGGATCACCATTATATTGTACTTTAAGTCCACTCTATGGTAGTGTAGTTAATGTATGTCTGGCACCTACAGCACAGCCAACTGCTTTTGTTTTAAGTTTAGGAGCTTCTAACACTATATCAGGATCTTTTACAGCTTCTGTAGGAGGTGCCGACCATTATTTAATAGTAAGGAGCGCAAGTGCAAGTCCAACACTTCCTTCAAACGGAACTGCATATACTACAGTTGGACAAATTATTACTGGTGGCACAAATAATGATACAGTAGTAGCTTATCAAACCGGTACATCCTTCACAGATATTGGTCTTGCAGGTGCATTAAATCCCGGTAAAATATATTATTATTATGTTTTTGCAGCTAATGCAAACTGTGCAGGAACTCCACAATATTGTTTAGCAACTTCACTTAAAGGGACTGTAACAACACCATTTACGAGCACAGCTTCATGGGTTTGCCCTACAGGAGTTACTTCTGTTACCGTTCAATGTTGGGGCGGTGGTGGAGGTGGTGGATATACTACAGGTGCAGCTTATAAAGGTGGAGGAGGAGGAGGTGGTGCTTATGCTGCCGGAACATATACTGTCACACCAGGAAGTAGTTATACTTGTAGTGTAGGTAGTGGTGGCGTAGGAAGTACTGGTGGTGTAGGAGGAAAATCTTCTTTTGTTAATGTTAATACAATTATGGCAAACGGTGGTACTGGAGCATTAGCTGCTACTACAGGAGGTGCCGGAGGAGATTCTGCAACATGTAAAGGAAATATTATGAAAAGATCTGGAGGAAAAGGTGGCGACGGTTCTACAAATAGTGGAAGTGGTGGTGGAGCAGCCGGTCCAACAGCAAGTGGTGGAGCCGGAAGCGGCACAAGTACAAGTGGTGGTACAGCAGGAGCTACAAATCCTAATTCAGGTATAGGAGCGGCAGGTTTATCTGCTGTTGGAATCGGTGTCGATGGTTCTCT
>JBAXLO010000070.1:0-19393 GCA_037134755.1 Bacteroidota bacterium
TATTATATGAATTATAAATAGAATGTTATTAAAAATAAGTATATTTGCAGAATGATTATAAACTATTCTATTCATAAACAAAAGATAGAGATTAGTTGTTATCTTATTATTAGAAATTTATTTAATTTAAAGAAACAATGATAAAGCCACAGATTCCGATTGATGAGGATAAGAGGTTGCTTGCCTTAAAAGAATATTCAATTTTAGATACGCTTCCCGAAAAGGAATATGATGATATCACTTATTTAGCATCGCAGATATGTGGAACTCCTATCTCATTGATTAGTCTTATTGATGATAAAAGGCAATGGTTTAAGTCTCATCACGGGCTTGATGCCACCGAAACTCCCAAGGAAATAGCTTTTTGCGCCCACGCTATTAATGACAAAAATAATATATTTATCATTAATGATTCACGTAAAGATGAACGTTTCCACGACAATCCATTAGTTACTGATGACCCATATGTGATTTTTTATGCAGGTGTTCCTTTGATTAGTTCGGATGGGTATCCATTGGGTACTCTTTGTGTTATTGATAATAAGCCAAACAAATTGGATGACTCTCAATTAAAGGCTTTGCAGGCTTTGACCAACCAGTTGATGAATCTTTTTGAATTAAGAAAGAAATCAATAGAATTGCAAACTAAAATATTTGAGATAGAAACTCAAAACAAAGGTTTGGAGCAATTTGCCCGTATAGCTGCTCATGATATTAAATCTCCGCTTAACAGCATTATTATGATGTCGGAGTTTTTCGAAATGAGTTATGGTGAGCAATTAGATGCTGAAGGTTTAGATTTTTTAAAACTCATAAGTAATTCATCTGCTAAACTTGTTGAACTTATTGACGGCATCTTACAATACAGCAAAAATGCCAGGCTATTATCCGAAAACAAAGAGGATATTAATATAAAATCAATAGTCGAAGAATTAATACCTTTAGTTGATCCTAAAAATGAAGTTAAGATCAACTTTACTAATGAAGATGACTCCTTAGTTTACACAAATAAAATAGCAATTAAGCAAATATTTATCAATTTGCTTACTAATGCAGTAAAATATAATGATAAAGAAGAAATTCTGTTAACAGTTGCCATCGAAAATATCAACGAATTTGTAAAGGTAAATGTAATTGATAACGGTCAAGGGATAAAGGAAGAAGATATTGAAAAAGCTTTTAAGATATTTGAGGTGTTATCGAATGCTGACAGATATGGCGAAAAAGGAAACGGCATAGGACTGGCTACCGTTAAATCTCTAGTCGAAGGTTTGGGTGGAACTATTACCTTAAAATCGGAAGTAGGCAAAGGCTCTAACTTTGAGTTTACTATTAAAAAATAAAATACCTTTTACAAATATCAATAAAAAAGTGAATGTTTTGCAAGGTGTATTCTATGAAGCATCTATAAAATAAAATTTGACTAACTTTTATTTAAAATAGACCCAAAAAGAGGAAATAAGTGCAATCCTAAGTTGGGGCAGCAAGGTTTTTTCATTTTTTCGCCAATCCTAAGTTTGAGTATGAAAGAATCGTTTACTTTATTCCTACTCTAAATTAAAATGGAAGAGATTTGTTTAGTTTATGACCATTCAAAGTTTGAGTGCGAAAGAATCGTTTACTTTATTCCAATTCTAAATTAAAATGGAAGTAATTTATTTACTTTTCGACCACTCCAAGTTGGAGTACGTCCAAAAGATGAAAATCAAATAAACCGAAAGATTGAGTACATCAAAATCATAAAAATAAAGCTTTCACAAAATATGGGTAGAGAGGTTTTATTGTTTTTGGTATGATTTTTTGTTTGGGTATGATAAAAATCTATTTAACGTAAGTAGTGTCTTTTCGTTTATAAAGATCATATTGTATGGTAGGTATGTCAACCTTAGTGTAATTAACCAAAGTATCTTCTTTGATAGTATTGTCGATTATGCAATAGTTATTTTTGTAATCAGGAATCAAACTAATATTAAAATATCTAATAAGATAACATTGCATGTCCCAGTTGTTCCAAATATCACGCGGCACCGAAACAGAAGTATGTCCGGGTACCACTTTGCCAATAAGATACACGTCGTGCAACAGCTCCTTGTGTCGACTGTACTTTCCTTTTTGCATTATCGAAAAACTAATAACAACTGCTAACAATATGGCAGTTGTCGAAAAAAAAATCTTAAACTTAATACCATTTATATTAATTAAATCTATAAGATTTGCGATAACAGGTGAAATCAGAACAGCTAAACCAAGGGCGAAAAAGGGTAAGGCAGGCACAAAATAAAATCCTTTTTGCACCAAAGTTAGCATCAAAGGTGCCGAAGCCGACAAGCCTATCAGTAAAAAGAATACCCAGGCTTTAATGTTTTTATTCATTTTTGTCTTCATCTTTTTAATTTTAACAATAGAAAAGATGATGCCAACAAAAAGCATTTGCGGAATTAATTCGGCAAATAATCGCAACAAAATGTAGAATCTGTTGCCTACAAAGTGGTCGTTATTTATTCTTTGCAATACTCTTTTAAAGATATATGCCGATAAACTTTCGCTACTTTCGGGTATCCTAAACAAAATAAAGTAAGCTATAAGTGGAATGCTAATTATTATGATGCTTTGCAGCAATGCTTTTGTAAAGCTATGTTTTTTAAAGATTATCCAATATAAAAGAGGTATTATGATAGGGAAAAAACCCGGAAAACCTTTGCTTAATGTTGCCATAAATATAAAAATTCCGGCAATTATTAGTTTTATTATCCGGATCTTTTCGGATTGTAATGATTGATAAATCAAAATTGCGGCGCTTAACACAAAAATCCCCATCGTGTTTTCGAGCATATTATTTTCAAACGACCAATAACAAATCGGTATCGTTATCCATAAGATTATAGGAAGCCACCCAATTTTCGTTAGTCGGATATTATTTTTAAAAATATCTTTCCAAAGTTTGTTGATAAGTATTGCAGTAATGCACATTGTGACGAAAGTGTAGAGACGCTCCACATACATGCTGTCGCCAAATAATTTGAAGAACAAAGCTTGAATTCCAAACACTAAAGGAGGCTGTTCGTGAAAGGCAGGTAATTGCGACACGCCTAAAACACTAAATTGAGGGAACCAAAATGTGCCGATGCCTTGGCTTAAATTATGCGACACACTTGTGTAAAGCATTGCATCCATAAACATTCCGTCTTGAATGAGCTTGGGAAGCGTAAGGCCGATTAAAGTACCAAAGGCAATCAACCAGAAGGGTGTTTGTTTGCTATTTAGTATTTTTTCAAACATATTAATCTAATGAAAACACTTTAATTTATTAAGGTGTTAATGAATATTTATTTTAGATACTATTGTATAAAATCAGCTCTTAGGAATAGTAAAATAAAACTTACTTCCATGTCCGGGTTCACTTTCAACCCAGATTTTACCATTATGTTTATTTATAAATTCTTTACATAAAATAAGCCCTAAACCCGTGCCTTTCTCCTTGTTTGTGCCGGCTGTTGAATAGGTTTGGTCAATACGGAAGAGCTTTTTAATAACATCTTGTTTCATTCCAACACCATTATCAGATATTGTTATTAAAACTTCCGTTTTTTTCTGTTCTATATTAATAGTAACAGTGCCTCCTGTAAAAGTAAATTTAATTGCATTAGAAATAAGATTCCTCAGTATCGTACTAATCATCGACTTGTCGGCAAAAACAGGAGCACTTCGTGGGAACTCTTTGATGATAGTAATGGATTTTTGCTGAGCCGAATCATTCGACATATCTAAGATATCATTCACTAGAGAGATGGCTTCAAAATATTCAGGATTAAATTCCATTTTACCAGTCTGGGAATACGACCACTCCATCAAATTAGTTAACAAATTTAAAGCCCTTTGAGAAGAAGTATGAATAATTTGCGAATACTCTTCAATATTATCATATTCTTTTTCTTGCACATTTTCGACAAGTAGATCGCTAAAACCCATGATTGCATTAAATGGACTCCTAAGATCATGTGCTATAATTGAGAAAAACTTATCTTTAGTAGCATTAAGATCACGCAAACTGGTTTCATTTTCTTTCAATTTAAGCTCCACCATTTTTTTCTGAATAATAATTCCGCATTGCTTAACTAAGCTTTCGATAAAGCTACTGTCATCAATCACAGTTTTATTGAAAGTAATAAAATGAATTGCTGCCAGCAATTTTTCATCTTTATTAATACCAATAGTGTATATCTTATGTATGCCGATTAGTTTTTCAATAGCTTTTGCAGCAATCGAAGGAAATTCTGTAGCAGCAAACTCAGCTAAGCCCCCATTAAATTCGATAAAATCACCGGATTTAAAATATTTATCATGTTTAGGAAGAAGTCTAAATCTTTTTCCAACAGGATTGAATCCCGAAATACTCAGTGCTTTATTTAACAAACTATTATTAATACCTGCAATATTTTCAAGACAAGTATCATTATTTTGTTCATCTACCGAAACAATAAGAATAATTGTATTTGGAAATCGAGTGTTTAAAGTTTCAGCAATATACTTATAAATACAGTTTAAGGTCTGCAAAGTAAGCATTTCGGATGCAATTTGATTTAATAGTTTAAACTTTAATTCGCTTTCAACTAATATCTTTTCATTAAGCTTTCGCTCAGTAATATCTCTTGCAGTGCAAATAATAACATTTTGTCCAAAAAAAGTTCCTTTATTAGCAACAACTTCTTTAGGGAAAGGGCTATTATCTTTCCTCCTTCCCCAAAATTCGAATTGTTGAGTTTCGCCGGTATTAAATGTTTTTTCTAAAAGATTGTTGATATACCCTAGATCATTCATTCCTTCCGGAGATAGGAATTCTGGCGTTTTACCTATAATCTCTTTACGATTATAACCATACATTTTTTCTGCACCGGAATTCACATCTAAAAAAACACCATCTTTATCTAAAATATAGATAGCTTCTGTTACAGTATTGAATAAATCAAGATAACTTTTGTCGCTTTCTTTTAAAGCTTCAATAGCATGTAAACGCTTGGTGATGTCTCTAAAACTCCACACACGGCCAATGTTTTTAGTATCTAATTTTTGAGCTTGAGAATAACGCTCAAAAGTCCGACCATCTTTAAACTCTAAAATATCAAAGGAAGTTTCTTCATCATTTAAATATAATTCTTTTACTTTTTTCAAAAAACTTTCAGGATCTTCAAATAAGTCCATCACAAAAGCTAATAACTTAGCATCATCTCTTGTTAATAATATTGATTCAGGAACCTGAAACAATTCAACAAACTTATTATTATAATCGGCAATGTGCCCATCTTTATCCACAACAAGAATACCATCGGCAGTGGATTCAAGAGTGGCAGTTAATAAAGATAAAGATTCCTTAAGTTCCTCCTCAGCTCTTTTGCGTTCAGTAATATCTCTAACAAAACCACAATTATATTCTTTCCCTCCAAAAAACATATAGTTGGCACGAATCTCAACCGGAATAATTTTTTTTGATTTTGATATGTGGAAGCTTTCAATAATTAAATTCCCTGATTTTTTTAATTCCTCCCAATGCTTTGGCCAAGTTAATGCTCGTTCAGTTGATACAATATCTTTTATCGACATCTTTAAGAATTCATCCTTAGTGTAGCCAAGCATAATACAAGCAGCATCATTTAAATACTCAAATTTACCATCAGCTCTAACCCAATAAACAGCATCAGCCATCCTATCCATTGCAAATTGGTAATATCTTAAACTTTCTTCAATGGTTTTAAGAATATTAATATCATTTAATAATTGTTCTTTCTTCAAACTTAAATCAAGTTGTGTCTTAACTCTTGCTAATACTTCATCTTTATAAAAAGGTTTTATTATAAAATCAGCTGCACCTAGACTAAATCCTTTTGTCTTTGCAGGTTCATCATTCAAAGCACTAATAAATATAATAGGTATGTTTTTTGAAGATTCATCTGCTTTAAGTTTCCTGCATACTTCATAACCATCTATATCAGGCAACATAATATCTAATAGTATTAAAGAAAACTGTTTTTCTTTAATACTTAACAACGCCTTAACCCCATTATTGGCGGTACTAACTTTATAACCGACAATAGTAAGCAAAGCTGATAATAATTCAAGAGTATCATCAGAGTCATCAACGATAAGTATATCGTATTCAAGATTTGTAATCGTATTTAGTTCCATTTTATTTACCAGTTTTATTATATTAATATGATAATAAGAATGTGATTTATATTTTACAAAATTAATAATATTAAATCAAAACGCATCTTTTATTTTTTAAATAATAGGATAAAAGCAGAAAATCGCAATAAAAACAAATTATTTAATACAATTTTAGTTATTGATTGTTATATACAACCAATGTTAATTATAAATTAATTTATAAAACCTAATTCCAACATAAAAATATTTAGTATCTTTGACCTCTAATTTACGACATGAAAATACAAAAACACAGAAAGACTAATTACTACTATATAGTGATTGATATAATGATTATGTCAATCTTTTACATGTTTGTAATGTGGTATATGCCGGGCACGGTTCATCGTTATCTTCCTAAATACACTCCACCATTTCTACTCTTTTGCTTAATTTATGCTGTTGTTGGCATAGTAAGTTCTAAATATATTGATGTAAGAGGGCAATCTATCGGAAAAAGCTTTAAGAATATTACTATTGCTGACCTTATATCCTTAGGAGTAGCCTATATATTTATACATTTTAACCCCCGATTTAATTATTCTCCAATGATATTAGAGGGCTTGGTTTTAGCCACCTATATTTTCGAATTACTTCTTATTGGAGCAGTGTATGCTTTTAAAAGGTCAATGGAAGCAGATAATTTTAATTTACAGGAAGAATTAAATAAGGGTCCTGAAGTTATTCTACCTTTAAAAAAAACACATATATTAGATGAAATTTCTAAGAAAAGGATAGAAAATATTATTATAGAAGAATCAGGAACTGAAGTTTATCAATTTTTAGAAAAGAACTCAGATTTATATTCTAGTGGTACAATTGTTGTATCAACAACAACACGTTTTAATGTTTTAAATCAGCCGGAAGATTATTATAATTCTATTATTAATCTGCAAAAGATAAACGATACAAAACGTATAAATAAATTTTTCGAAGCTGTTAATCTTAAGTTAGCACATAAGGGTATTTTTGTGGGCTTTGTAGAGACAAAAAATCTGCGTAAGCAAAGAATTTTAAAAAAGTTCTTTCCACCATTTAATTACATTTATTATATAATTGATTTCCTATTTAAAAGAATTGCTCCTAAATTTTTTCTCACTAAAAATCTTTATTTTTTAATAACAGGTGGAAATAATAGGGTTATTACTAAAGCGGAAACCTTTGGAAGACTTTATTCCTGTGGTTTCGAAATAGTAAACGAAGAGATTATTGACAATTATTTATACTTTGTTGTACGAAAGATTAAAGAACCATTATTCCCTCAAGATCCAACTTATGGCCCTATTATTAAATTAAAAAGAGTTGGTAAGGATGGTAAAATATTTAATGTTTACAAAATGCGCACTATGCATCCTTATGCAGAATATCTGCAAGCTTATATTTTTGATAAAAATCAACTTGAAGAAGGTGGTAAATTTAAAGATGATTTCAGGGTATCAACTATCGGTAAGATTATGCGTAAGTTTTGGTTAGATGAGTTACCAATGATCGTTAACTGGCTACAAGGCGATATGAAATTAGTTGGAGTAAGACCTTTAAGTAAACATTATTATGGTTTATATAAAAAAGAATTGCAACAACGCAGAGTTGAATATAAACCTGGTTTGGTTCCTCCTTTTTATGCAGATATGCCTAAAACTTTAGAAGAAATTATGGCGTCGGAAACAAAATATTTGGATGCTTATGATAAAAGCCCATTGTTTACAGATATTCGTTATTTCTTTAAAGCTTTCTGGAATATAATTATAAAGAAAGCAAGAAGCGCTTAATTCTTTTGTACTTGTATTAGTACTTAAAGTTTCTATTTATTAAATTAAAATTCCCATGCAAAAACTAATAATATTCATTTTACTTATATTAAGTTTAAATGTTTTTTCACAAGCAGTTTATCAACATATAGATAATACTGATATTTATGAATTCTTAGATGAATTAGCAAATGATGGTATTATCCAATTAAATACAACTATTAAGCCATATACACGTGCTTTAATTTCTCAGAAACTAAATGAAGCAGCAAAGTCAACAGCTTTGAATGAAAGGCAGAAAAAAGAGATAGCTTTTTATTTAAAAGATTATTATCAGGAAATGGGAAAGTTGCCTGCTGTTAAACATAAAGTTTTTGGTAATGATACTACTTCAAAGCTTGCAATGTTGCCTCCCGGAGTGTTTTATAAAGATAATTTATTTTCATTTACAATTAAACCAATATTAGGTTATAAATATATAACTAATGCTAAAGATAAGATGTATCAAAGTTGGGGTGGGGCTGATGCTTATGCTTATGTAGGGAGTCATTGGGGGTTTTATTCAAGTCTTAGGGATAATTATCAGAATAAAGAGATTCAAGCAATGCCTTCATATTTTACACTTGAACAAGGGGGGAACTATAAGATTAATGAAGGCGGACGCTCAGGTGGAGATTATTCAGAAATGCGTGGAGGTATTACTTATGCTTGGAGCTGGGGGGAAGTTGGTGTTGTTAAAGATAACGTTCAATGGGGAGAAGGTTATCATGGAACTAATATATTTTCAGGTAGAACTCCTTCTTTTGCTATGATAAAATTACATATTAATCCTGCTAAATGGTTTGATTTTAATTATTATCATGGTTGGCTTGTTTCGGAAGTTATTGATTCGAGCAGAAGTTATATAACTACTAATGGTGATTACAGAGCTGTTTATCAAAACAAATATATTGCTGCTAATATGTTTACTTTTTATCCCTGGAAAGGTTTTAATCTTTCTATTGGCAATAGTATTATCTATAGCAATATGGATGTGCAGCTGGCTTATTTAATTCCAGTTTTCTTTTATAAATCAGTTGATCATACTATAAATCATGGTATAGATAATCAGAATTCTCAAATGTTTTTTAGTTTAAGTTCTCGAAATATAAAACATCTGCATTTATATGCTACTATTTATGTTGATGAGTTTTCGATAAAGAGGATTACCGAAGCAAATAAATATAATTTTGTTAGTGACAAGGTTGGGTTCAGAGTTTCTAATTGGTTAATTAAAAATACAGAATTTACTTCAGAATATACTAGAACATATCCTATAACATATGAACATAGAGTTCCTTCTTTAACTTTTGAAACCAATCAATTTAATTTGGGTAATTATTTAAGAGATAATTCTCAGGAAATATTTGCTTCATTAGCATATAAAATCAAAGCTAATATCAGTATTAAAGCTTCCTATAATTATGCAGTTCATTTCAATAATTATCAATATTTAACTGGTTTGGCTGTGGATGCTTTCCCTTTCTTTACTGATAAAACTTGGACTAATAGTTCATTTATTTTAAATGTAAGTTGGAGACCAATACCTAATTCACAAATATTTGTTGAGTATATGAATAGTCTTATTAAAGGTTATGATGTTGATAGTAAAACAGCTCAAGATTATTTAAACTTATACACTCCGGTTTATCTTCAAGGTAAGAATAATACTATTACAGTTGGAATGAATTACGGATTGTAATATTATATTGTCTAATTGCTTTATAAATACCTTCTAATTTGTCCTGAATTGTGACAATTTGCGGTAGTATTCCTACTTTTATACTTTTACCAAAATGTCTATTTATATTCTCTAAAGCAAAGTGCTGCATACAGCATTTTCTATTCCCTTTTTTTATTTATTGAAAATATTATCGTAAAATTTACTTTTAGATGGATGTAATTAGCAGAATTCTTATCAATAATGATATAAATAGCTTATTATTGCGTTTTTAAAAGTTGGATTGTTATAAAAATAGTCTCTTTTTACAAACGCCGCGAACGAATTTGATATCAATTTCGTCGTTTTACAAACGCCGAAGGAGGTTATTATGTAAGTTTCTCCTTTTTACAAACGCCGAAGAAGGTTGTTTTGTAAGATTCGTCTTTTTACAAACGCCGAAAAGGGTATATATAAAATTATAACCATATACTTGATGAAATTAATTTGTTTTATTTTCGATTATGTAAATAGATAACAATAGTCGGTGATTCAAGTATTCTAGAGGCAATTCGTCATATTAAAAATTAAAAAGAAACTTTTATGGTTTATCACGGTTGTATATCAAGAAAAGAGAATATTTTGGATATGTTGATTAATAAAAAGGATAAAACAGGCTTTGTTAAATGGATAAAAGAATGTTTAAGTATAAGTTTTAATTAAACTTTTCATATCAAAAAGAGTTATTATTAAAGAAAAATAATTTATTACTTTTGTATGCAAATTTTTAGTACTTTTGAAGTTTAGAAAACTATGATTTCACTAAACGAAATAAAGAAGCCTATCGCACCGTATATTGATGAATTTGAAAAGAAATTCAAAGCATCAATGAAAAGCACCGTGCCTCTATTGGACATTATTACACGCTACATTTTAAAGACTAAAGGCAAGCAATTACGCCCTATGTTCGTATTTCTTTCTGCTGAAATATGTGGCAAGGTAAATGATTCAACTTATCGTGCAGCATCGTTAATAGAGTTGTTGCATACTGCTACCCTTGTGCATGATGATGTGGTTGATGATTCGAATGAAAGACGTGGATTCTTTTCGGTAAATGCTTTATGGAAAAATAAAATATCAGTTCTTGTAGGTGATTATCTTTTATCAAAAGGCTTACTTTTAGCAGTAGATAACCAAGACTTTCATTTGCTTAAAATAGTTTCGAATGCTGTAAGAGAAATGAGTGAAGGTGAGCTGTTGCAGATAGAAAAAGCACGTAATCTGGATATAAAAGAGAGTATTTATTATGAAATAATAAGAAAGAAAACAGCTTCGTTAATAGCATCTTGTTGTGCTTGTGGAGCTGCTTCGATAGCTGATGCTGATGAAGAAACTATAAAGAAAATGCATTTGTTTGGAGAATATGTTGGGATAGCGTTTCAGATAAAAGATGATCTTTTTGATTACGAAAAGAGCAATCATACTGGCAAACCTAACGGTATTGATATCAAAGAACAGAAAATGACGTTACCTCTTATTTATATGCTAAACAATAGTAGTTTTATTGAGAAAAAAATAATAATAAATACAGTAAAAAGGCATAACAACAACCCTGATAGAGTTAATTTATTAATAGATGATGTAAATAATAGTGGTGGTATTAATTATGCCAGAGAGAAGATGATAGAATATCGTGAAAAAGCATTAGATATTCTTGCTGAATTCCCTGATAGTGCTGCCAAAACGTCAATGGAACAATTAGTAATATATACAACCGAAAGAAATAAATAAAACAATCATAATAGGACATGAGAAAACTATCACTAATAGTAGTAATTATTCTATCATTCAATACATTTATCTTCTCCCAAAAACTTAAAACAGAAGTATGGGACAACAACCAAAAAGCAATAGAAGGAAATCTTGTAAATGATACTGTTCGCGATGGTAAATGGACCTGGTGGTATAAGAATGGGCAAGTATGGAAAGAAGGTGTTTATAATAATGGTAAGAAGACTGGGAAATGGATTTCTTTTTATGAAGATGGGAAGAAACAAAGTGAGGAGTATCTCGAAAATGGTATAAATGTTTTCTGGTATAATAACGAACAAAAGAAAAGTGAAGTTAAGATTGTTAATTCAAAATATGAAGGTCAATATACTTCATGGTATGATAATGGAAATAAGAAAGAAGAATCGTTTTATAAAGATGGCTTAAAACAAGGGAAATCTTTAACATGGTTTGAAGATGGCACCAAGAGTTTTGAAGGAACTTATAATGATGATAAGCTTTTTGGATGGTCGGTATGGTGGTATAAGAACGGCAACAAAGAGATGGAAGGCAAAATGATAGATGACCAACAGGATAGTAGTTGGGTTTTCTATCATGATAACGGTAAAGTAGGAAGCAAAGGTAAATTTATAAAGGGTTTGCAAGAAGGCTTATGGGTTTATTATTTTGAAGATGGAACCAAATGGAGAGAAGGTAAATATAAGAATGGTAAAAGAACAGATGTTTGGACAAGCTGGTATGAGAATGGGCAGAAATTACACCAAGGTCCTTATGTTGAAGGCAAAGAAGATGGTGAATGGACCAACTGGTATAAGAATGGAAAAGTAAAAGATATTGGTAGTTTTAAAGCCGGTAAGATGGATGGCAAATGGGAAGGTTGGTACGAAAATGGAAGAAAGAAATATGAAACCCATTATTCAAATGATATAAAAAATGGTGCTGATATCTTTTGGTTTGATAATGGAATTAAGAAAACAGAAGGCTCGTATAAGAAAGGTAAAAAAGATGCTAAATGGATAGAAAGATATGATACCGGTATTAAGATTTCTGAAGGCAACTATAAAGAAAATGAGAAGGATGGCATGTGGGTTTTCTTTGATAAATATGGAAGTAAATATAAAGAACAAAACTTTATTAATGGTCGTCCTGATGGCAAATGGATAGAATATTATCAAAACGGGAAAAAATCGGGAGAAGGATTTTTTATTAAGCAAACTAAAGATGGTGTTTGGCAATATTGGGATCAAAAAGGAAATATTATTTATAAAGTTATATATAGTAAAGGGAGGAAAGTATCAGAATCAAAACCTGCTGAAGAAAAGAGAAAAGAAAAGAATGACGATAGTATTATAAAATAAAAGCAGGCAAATAATTATAATTAAATTATATATGAAATCAGAACACAAACTATTTAAAGGTAAAACCTTAGCGATATTATCTGGAGGAGGCGATACTCCTGCAATTAATTCCAGTATTGAATCAATTAGAAACAGAGCCTCTATGCTTGGCTATAAAGTATATGGTATAAGACAAGGCTGGAAAGGCTTGTTAGGAGAAGGTGATATAGTTGATTTAACTAATCAGCCTTATGATGGATGGTATGGAGGTAGTGCTTTACGTTCGAGCAGAACAAATCCATTCCCTTCAAAGAAGAATCCTGAAAGCAGAGTGTCTCAAGTATTGAATAATCTTAAAAGATACAAGATTGATGTATTGGTAACTATTGGTGGTGATGATACAAATGGAGCTGCAAAAAGGTTATATGAAACTGAGGGTATCCCTGTAATAGGTTTCCCTAAAACAATTGACAACGACCTACGCACAAAGACAATGCATAACTATAATGGTAAAGATATTGAAGCTGTTCTTTGTCCGGGGTTTCCATCAGCAGCAAAAGCTATTGCAGAATTTACAGGTAAATTAAAAACTACAGCTGAATCTCATTCTCGTATTATTATTTTAGAAGTTATGGGAAGAGATGCAGGATGGTTAACCGGAACTGCTTTGTTTGGAGGTGCTGAATTAGCATTGATACCAGAATTTGAAGTTACCAAAGAAAGAAAAGAATTCTTTTTTGAAATGGTTAAAGAAACTTATTTGCGTTCACCAAAGAAAACCCTTATTATCCCTGTTTCGGAAGGAGTAAGATGGTATGATGACAAGACAGGCAAAATGGATGTTGTATATGCAAGTTCTGAACTTGATGAATATGGACATCCTCGTTTTGGAGGTATAAGTGGTATAATTGCTTCTGAAATCTCACACAAACTTGGAATGGATGCACGCTCTCAAATAACAGGTTATTATGCACGTTCAGGAAGATGTAGTTCTTATGACAGAAAACTAACTACAACTCTTGCCGATAAAGTAGTTGATCTTTTATTAAGAGAAGAATATGGCCAGATGCCTGTATTGGATAAAATTGTTCCTTACCAGGAACTGGAAGAGTTTAATACTACTTCAATTGATATGGGGAGTGTAGGAAATAAACCGTTATCTGAGGATTATTATGATGTTAATAATTTCAGATTCACTGATGCTTATTCTGATTTTCTAAATAAGATTTTAGAACATCCACACTTTACTGATTTTAATTACGACTTCCCTGTTGTTATTCCAAAGGGATAGTTAATAAAGCTAGCTAATAAAAAAAGGTTTGTTGAAATGATTCAACAAACCTTTTTTAGTATATGTATTATTGTTTTCTATAAACTATGCAAGCTTACGTTTTACTTCAATTTCTTCGTAACCCTCTACGATATCTCCAACTTTAATATCATTAAAGTTATCAATATTCAAACCGCATTCGTAGCCTGTTGATACTTCTTTAACATCGTCTTTAAAACGTTTTAATGAACCCAGACGACCGGTATAAACAACGATACCATCACGAATAACTCTAATACGGGTATTACGTGTAATCTTTCCATCCAGAACCATACATCCTGCAATCGTTCCAACTTTTGTAATCTTGAATACTTCGCGTATTTCGATGTTACAAATAATCTTTTCTTCGATATCAGGAGCAAGCATACCTTCAATAGCAGCCTTTAATTCATTAATAGCATTGTAGATAATAGAATATAATCTAACATCAATTTGTTCCTGTTCGGCAAGTTTACGAGCATTTAATGAAGGACGTACCTGGAATCCGATAACTACAGCATCTGAAGCAGAAGCTAACAGAATATCTGATTCTGTAATCTGACCAACAGATTTATGAATTACATTAACCTGAACTTCCTGTGTAGACAATTTCAATAATGAATCAGAAAGAGCTTCAACTGAACCATCAACATCTCCCTTAACAATTATATTTAATTGTTTGAAATCTCCAATCGCTATACGACGACCAATTTCATCAAGAGTAATATGTTTTTGTGTTCTGATACCTTGTTCACGTTGCAATTGAAGACGTTTGTTTGCAATATCTTTTGCTTCACGTTCATCTTCCATTACATTAAATTTATCTCCGGCTTGAGGAGCACCATTCAAACCTAATAATAACATAGGTGCTGAAGGCCCGGCAGTTTTTATAGAAGCATTGCGTTCGTTATACATTGCTTTTACTTTACCATAAGTAGCACCTGCTAAGATAACATCACCAACTTTAATAGTACCATTCTGTACTAAAAGTTTCGCAACATACCCCCTACCCTTATCTAAAGAAGATTCAATAACAGTTCCACTGGCTTTTCTTTTTGGATTTCCTTTTAATTCGAGCAATTCAGCTTCAAGCAATACTTTCTCTAATAATTTATCAACATTAATACCTTTCTTAGCAGATATATCCTGACTTTGATACTTTCCACCCCAATCTTCAACAAGGATATTCATTGCTGCTAATTCTTCTTTTATCTTTTCAGGATTAGCATTTTGTTTATCTATTTTATTAATAGCAAAAACTACCGGAACACCTGCAGCCTGAACATGATTAATAGCTTCAATAGTTTGAGGCATTATTTTATCATCACAAGCCACAACAATAATTGCAACGTCAGTAATCTTAGCACCTCTGGCACGCATAGCAGTAAATGCTTCGTGACCCGGAGTATCCAAGAATGTTATCTTTCTACCGTTATCAAGTTTCACTTCATAAGCACCAATATGCTGAGTAATACCACCTGCTTCACCTGCTATAACATTTGCATTACGGATATAATCCAATAATGAGGTCTTACCATGATCCACATGTCCCATAACTGTTACGATAGGCGCTCTTTCAATTAAATCTTCCGGATTATCATTCTCCTCCGAATCAGTAATTGCTTCAAGAACTTCTACGCTAACAAAATCAACTTTATAACCAAACTCATCCGCAACAATATTTAAAGCTTCAGCATCCAAACGTTGATTGATACTAACAAACATACCTAGATTCATACATGTAGCAATTACACTTGTAACCGGCACATCCATCATGCTTGCAAGTTCGTTGGCAGTAACAAATTCAGTTACTTTAATTGTCTTCTTGTCTTCTTCGTTCCTAATTTGGTCTTC
This sequence comes from Bacteroidota bacterium, assembly GCA_037134755.1. Lineage (GTDB taxonomy): Bacteria > Bacteroidota > Bacteroidia > Bacteroidales > JACABE01 > JBAXLO01. Next base: position 15,940 of record JBAXLO010000070.1, read on the forward strand.
CTGGTATTGTTGACTAACCTGTTGTCTTTTTTCTCTTCTATATTTAGATGTTTTTGATTTTCCTGTTGGACTTAATCTAGCTAAAGTTTCCTTTATTTGTTTTTCGATAGCATTATCGTTAACATCAGGTTTAACAGCTTTAATTACTTTAAATCTTCCTTTTTTCTCTTCTTTTACAAATGTTTTTTTAACATCTGTTTTTGGAGGATGTTGAGTATTTGGTTTATCAGTTGCTTTAGGAACTGCCGGTTTCTCTTTATTAAGTCTTGGTCGTTTCCTCTCCTGTTGTTGTTGTGGTGTTTGTGGTGTTTGTTGGTGGTGGTGTTTTTTTGTTGGATCCGAAGAAGTAGCAACCGGTTGTTGTTTCTTAAGTATCGGTTTTTTAAATACAGGAAGTTCTATTTTATTTAAGATCTTAGGACCTTCTAATTTTTCATATTTAGTTTTTATGAAATTATCTTCTCTCTTTGGTTCTTCTGAAGCTGTTTCAATTGGAACTTGAGCTTCTGTTTCAACTACCGGAGTTGTTAATTCAAGTTTTATTTTAGTTTCTACAACAGCTTTATTTGGTTTGGCTTTATGAGTAGTTTCTTGTGTAGTTGGTTTTTCTTCTTCTCCTTTAAGTTTTTCTTTAAATTTTTCCTTTTCTTTTATGAATTTCTTCTTTTCTGACTTTGAAACTTTGTCAGGTTTAGTTTTTTGATTTAATTTAGATAAATCAATTTTACCAATAACTTTTAATTTATTTTCTTGTTCTTCTTCGGCAACTATCTCTGTATTTTCTTCAACAATTGTTTCCTCTATCTTTTCGGTTTTTACCTCTTCTTTTATTTCTTGAACCTCTTTTATTGTTTCAACAATTTTGTGTTCTGTTTCTATTTTTTCGAGAACAACAATAGGTTCTTCTTCTTTAATTATTACAACAGGTGGTTCAATAATTTCAGGCTCAACTATAGCTACTTTTTCTTCTATAATTACCTCTTCTACTTTAGGTATTATAACTTCTTCAATATGCTTTTCTTTTGGATGAGCCTCTGGTTCTTTATGCTGTTTTTCAACAGGGGCATATGAGGTAACATTTTTAATTAGGAGTTCACTAAACTCATGCTCAACACTTGGTTCTTCCTCTTTTTCTTTTTCTTTCTCCTCTTTTTCTTTCTCAACACTTTCGATAGTGACAGCAGGCCGGCCGGTATAATCCAATCCAATTTTCTGTGCAGTTTCCTTTACATTTTTTTCTGATTGAAACTCTTTTGACAATAAATTATACATAACCTCATCAATTTTTGAGTTGGGGTTATTTTCTATTTTATGGCCTTTTTTTGCAAGATAATCAACAATGGTACTAATGCCAATGTTAAATTCCCTTGCGACCTTGTTCAACCTGATACTTTTGTTTTCCTCTGCCATCATAATCTTAATTATTCATGAATTTTACTGTTAATTAATTGTATATATTACCTTATCTAAAATGTTTTATTCAAATTCAGTTTTAAGAATTCGAATTACTTCATTAATAGTTTCTTCTTCAAGGTCAGTCCTATTAACTAATTCTTCAACAGTTAAGTCAAGTATGCTTTTTGCTGTATCACAGCCGATGTTTTTAAATTCATCTATTATCCATTGTTCTATTTCGTCATTGAATTCTTGTAGATCAACATCTTCATAATAAGTATCTGTATCACGATAAACATCAATTTCGTAACCTGTAAGTTTACCGGCAAGTTTAATATTATAACCACCCTTACCAATTGCAAGCGAAACTTGATCAGGTTTCATATAAACCTCTGCTTTTTTATTTTTTTCATCTATTTTGATAGATGTAATTTTAGCAGGACTTAAGGAGCGGGTAATATATAACTCAGGATTGGTTGTATAATTGATAACATCCAGACTTTCGAATCTAAGCTCTTTTACTATTCCCAAAATACGCGATCCTTTCATACCAACACATGCACCTACAGGATCTATTCTGTCGTCATATGATTCTACAGCTAGTTTAGCTCTTTCTCCAGGTACTCTTACTATATTTTTAATGGTTATTAGTCCGTCAAAAACTTCGGGTACTTCTGCTTCAAATAATCTTTCCAAAAACACAGGAGAGGTTCTTGATAAAACGATATGAGGAACATTATTTACCAATTCAACTTTAGAGACAATGGCTTTTACAGTATCTCCCTTTCGGTAATTATCATTATGTATCTGTTCGCTTTTAGGTAATGTCAATTCAATTTCTTCATCATCTAAAATAAGGATTTCTTTTTTCCAAACCTGATAGATTTCGCCTGTAACGATTTCTCCGATTTTTTCTTTATATTTCTTATAAATATTATTCTTTTCGTATTCTTGTATCTTAGCAATAAGACTTTGATGAATAGTATAAATTTCTTTTCGTCCAAAATCTAATAATTTTATTTCTTCAGAAACATCTTCACCAATTTCAAAGTCAGGTTCAATTTTTATGGCTTCCGAATAGGCTATTTGGGTATTATCATCTTCCACAGCGCCATCTTCAACAATTGTTCGGTTTCTCCATATTTCAAGGTCACCTTTATCAATGTTTACAATGATATCAAAATTATCATCCGAACCATATTTCTTTTCAAGCATGGCTCTAAAAATATCTTCAATGATACGCATCATCGTTTCACGATCAATATTTTTGAATTCTTTAAATTCCGAAAAGGTTTCTACTAAATTGATATTTTCCATTTTACTTATTAAATGAAATTACTATTTTTGTTTCTTTAATATTTCTCATCTCTATTTTACGAATAGGATTTTCTATTTCTGCTTTTTTCTTCTTTTGAGGCACAACATTTAGTTCTATTTCTGTTTCGTTTGCCGATAACAAAGTCCCGATTAGTTTAACATTGTCGTTCATTACTACCGAAATAGTTTGACCTATATTTTTATAATACTGACGCAAACATTTAAACTCATGTTCCAAGCCCGCAGACGATACTTCCATTTCAAAATCTTCAACTTCTCTATCAAGTTTCGATTCTATATATTTGCTAAGCTCTGCACAATCTTTAATTGTCACGCCATTATCACCATCTATAAATATAAGAATCTTGTTGCCAACATTAATTTTAAGCTCTACCAGAAACATTTCGCTCCCTGCAAGCTGCTCTTCAATCAATGTATTTACTAATTCTTTTTGTATCACAAATTAATTTTTAATAAAAGAGGGGACATGTAGTCCCCTCTAAATCTTTTCACTACGTGTTGTTCGCACCATAAGCAACAACCCAATTATTCGCCCTCACAATTCGAGTGCAAAGGTATTAAAAATCTTTTAATTAAACACTATTATTTTTAAAAAAATATTCACTTATTTGTACTGATGAAATCATTTTGTTAAAGTATCCTGAATATTAAGAATTGAACAACACGTAATTCTTAATTTCCAATTGTCTTATTTCTTCGGTTTCACTGTTAGTTTAAGGAT
>JBAXLO010000071.1:0-19377 GCA_037134755.1 Bacteroidota bacterium
CCAACAGGATAAGCTGACAAATACAAAGGAGAATCTATCATGTGAGAATAAATCGCAAGAATAGGTTCGTCTTTACTACCAAAAACAGGAGCATAATATTTATTCCAAACTTCTTTTGCAATAAGAATTACTTGTTCTTTCAACTGAGCAGGAGTTGCATCAGGATGTTGATACATCCATTTCCAAACACCCATATCAACCAACGAAACTCCCATAATCTCATAACAAGCCCAGAAGTTATCCAAAGCTAAATAATGATCTTTATTTGCGTCTGTGTTTTTAATACCTAAAAGTTCTAAATCTCTTTTCTGGAAAATGAAAGCAAGTGCTTCGGTAAACGCAGTATTTGGAACGCCATTCAATACATAATAGTCAACATCATTCAATGAGATTGTCTGTTCCACATTATGACCGAACTCATGCACAGCAATATTATAGCCTTTGTAATTCATACCATCAGCAGGGATACGTGTACGCAATCGAGCTTTATCCGATTTCATCTGAGCGCCCCAAGCATGACCGGAACCTCTTGCAGCATCAACAGTAATTTTAGCAGTAATTGCAGCTGCCTTTTCAGGAGTAAACCCAAGTTTAATTAAGATTGCTGGTAATTCCTTCTCAAAGGCATCTTTATTAGGATATCTTTGTTTAGTTTGTGCATCAAGATCGCTTTCCTGCATAGTGCTACGTGGTTTGAAACCGTCATACCATATATCAAAAGGCTGTAATTTCCTGTCAAGTCTTTTACTTATTAATTTTGCAACTTCACTTACTTGTGATGATGAAATAAACTTTATAAATAGTTGCTCAACTTCCTCTTGAGGTATTTCCATCCCTTGATCAAATGCACGTTGTATGAAATTTGGATATTGTGGATTATAAATATCCAATGCTTTCTGAGCTTTAAAGTTATTTAGTAATTGAAGGTATCTTGTATCTGGTTCTGGTGTTGCTGCAACTTCTTTAGTGCCATCCAAAACTTTATTTGTAAAAGGATTCCATGATACTTTATCACTATTAATTACTTGTTGCGGAATATCTTGTTTGATGATATGTTTCATTACTTCATATATCATCTTTTGTTTTTCCAAACCTGTTTTATTATAGTTAGATTTCAACTCATCACGTAAACCCCAATGCGTTATAAGCTTTAAATCTTTAGGGAATAAAGTCTTTCCCTTAGTATCTACCAAACTTCCCATACATATATTATAGTCTGATATATATGTTTCAGAATTTGTGGTTGCTTCAGATACTTTTAACAATAAATCAGAAGGTACTCTTGATGTAAATAGGTCCCCTACTCTTGCATAAGCCCATTGTTGTCGGTTCCAGCTCTTGCCTTGTTCCATTTTTTCTTTTAATGAATAAAAAGGAAAGTTCAATAAGGTAATGAATGCAACTTTATTGTTAAACATGTCATCATTAAAGTGAGCAGAAGGATCATATCCACCAAATATTTCATCAACCGGCAACAATTCTCCCATATTTAAATGTAGAGGAAGTTTAAGGTCTACACTTATTTTATTATAATTTCCCATCAATACTTCCAAATTTGTAGATATTTTCTGGAAAACTAACTCTAATTTTATTGGATCATTAATAAAGTTCTCTGTACAAAAAGTCTCGAAGTCCTTTACCGAACCATCTTTAGCAGTCCAGAACGATGCAGTTTGCAACACTCCTTTATTAATTCTAAATCTGTTTTTCTCACCATATTTTGTTATTAATCCTGATATGGTTTTCTGAATTGTGTTTTGATCAATTGCACTCATCTTTTGAGCTTTTGTTGTTAATACACTTCCTAAGAATACTAATGTTAAGAAGATTACCGATATTCTTTTCATGTTTGTTATTGTATTTAATTTCTGAGCAAAGGTAAGAAGGTTTTTGATATAACAGCACATTGTTTATTAATTTTAACATTGATTTAAGTACTATTATTCAAAATGAAGCACGATAGCAATACAATCTACATAAAATATTTATTCAAATCTTCATATATATTTAACCTTTAGCACGAATATTTATAGTACTTTTGCAGAAAATTGAATCTACTATAAAATGAAAGTACATTATATCGACAACAATGTCTTAAGCTTCGAAACTATTGATGAAATTATCAATAATCATTATACTATTAAGCTTTCTGATGAAGCTAAAAATAAAATAATTAAGTGCCGTGCCTATCTTGATAATAAGATGAAGTCGCAGGTTGAGCCTATTTATGGTATTAATACCGGCTTTGGTTCTTTATGTAATCATGTTATCTCTAATGAAGACCTCAGTGCTTTACAAAAGAATCTTGTGATGTCGCATGCTTGTGGCACTGGCGAAGAAGTTCCTCAGGAAATCGTTAAATTGATGCTTTTATTAAAAGCTCAATCGCTATCTTATGGACATTCGGGGGTGCAATTAATAACTGTAGAGCGTTTGTTGGATTTCTATAATAATGATATCATACCTGTTGTTTATCAGCAGGGTTCCTTAGGTGCTTCCGGCGATCTTTCGCCGCTTGCCCATATGTCTTTGCCTCTTCTTGGCTTAGGCGAAGTTTATTATAAGGATAGAAAGATGAATGCCGATGCTATCTTGAATAAGTTTAAATGGAAATCTGTCGAATTGCAATCAAAAGAGGGGCTTGCTTTATTAAACGGAACTCAGTTTATGAGTGCTTATGGCGTATATTCCTGTCTAAGGGTCTTTAAATTGTCACGTTTGGCCGATGTTATCGGAGCTCTTTCTTTGGATGCCTTTGATGGACGTATCGAACCTTTCCACGAACTCATTCAATTGGTTCGTCCGCATAAAGGTCAGATAAAAACAGCTCGTCGTATTAACAATTTACTCGAAGGTAGCGAGCTTATTCATCGTGCTAAGGAGCATGTGCAGGATCCTTATTCTTTCCGTTGTATCCCTCAGGTTCACGGGGCTTCCAAAGATTCCATCAATTATGTTTCCTATGTTTTCAAGAACGAAATTAACTCAGTTACTGACAATCCTACTATCTTTCCTGATCAGGATTTGATAATCTCAGCAGGCAATTTCCATGGTCAGCCTTTAGCTTTGGCTCTCGATAACCTTGCTATCGCACTTGCAGAGCTTGGAAATATCTCCGAACGTCGTACTTATCAACTTATTTCGGGCAAGCGCAACCTTCCGCATTTCTTGGTTTCGCATCCCGGTTTGAATAGTGGTTTTATGATTCCTCAATATACATCTGCTTCTATCGTTAGCCAGAACAAGCAGCTATGTACTCCTTCTTCAGTTGATTCTATTGAGTCTTCACAAGGGCAGGAGGACCATGTAAGTATGGGAGCCAATGCTGCTACCAAATGTTTTAAAGTAATGGAAAACTTAGAGAAGATTATTGCTATCGAATTGTTCAATGCAGCACAGGCCATGGAGTTCCGTCGTCCAGCTAAGACTTCCCCATATCTCGAAAACTTTGTTGCAGCTTACCGCAAATACGTTAAATTCATCGAAGACGACGAAATTATGTACACCAACATAGCTAAGTCTATCAATTTCTTAAGAGATTACAAATTGGAGTTACCTGGAGAGGATGTAACCAAGTATCAGCTTTAGTTTAGGAATAATGTTATTAATGTTTTTAATGTTTATGGTAGCTTTTAAAGGCTTTCCATAATCATTAATAAGAAAAGGAAACTTAAAAAAAGGTTTCCTTTTTTTATTTTTATAAATGGATTTGATAAAAATATACTTCGGATAGCTAAAAATAACTTTCGGCATCCAAAAAACAACTTTCGGCATCCGATAAATTATCTTCAGTATCCAAAAAAATACTTTCCGTCTTCAAAAAACAACTTTCGATGAGCTAAAAATAACTTTCAGTTTGCTAAAAATAACATTCGGCATCCGAAAAAATAAATTCAGGATCCAAAAAAGTACTTTCGATAGCACAAAAAATACTTTCGGCATCCGAAAAAATACTTTCGGCATCCGAAAAAATACTTTCCGTCTGCCAAAATTAACTATACATATGGGGGAATCATCTATACATTTAGGTAAAACAGAAATACAATCTAATAAACTGACTTTACCTTAGTTGTAAACAACTATTCATTCGTATAAAAAACTTATAGTCTTTATAATTCAAATATTATTGCTTGATATTTTAAAGATATACTAACTTTTATTCACCATCATCATCTTCCTCTTCACCTTCATCCCAAACAAATGTTTTATCAAATACAATTTCCAATCTTGGCATTGTAAATCCCCCTGCTTCAATAGTTTTAACAAATGCTGCGATTCTAATATCCTTTCCTTCTATTGCGCTTACATCATCCAAAAAGGTAGTATCAGCCATTTCATACCTTTCAAAATCATGTATCACAGTGTGCAAATCATTTGCCGAACAAGAATACATACATTTCTTATCCTCAGTTAAACGTATGCAATTAAACATACACTCCTGATTAAAGGTTCTGGGAGGTGTTATTATCGGTTTCCCAATATATTTAGCTACCTTCTTTACAGCTTCATCTTTATCATAAACTTTATTGCCTAATTTAGCAGCTACACATCTTATATACATATATCTCACTATCGCCGGATCAGCTAAACTATCATCTTTATCATTAAATTTATTCAAATATTTAAGACTAAGTTTTTCGGCATCATTCCATTTCTCAGTACTCAAAAGTTGAATTAACTTATCCCATTCTTCGCCGGTAATTTCTTTCTTGTTCTCCTGACTGTAAATGCTTAAACTGATTAGGCATAACAATGCAATTGCAAATAATTTAAATCTTTTCATTACTATAATCTTTTAGTTTAATACAATATGTTTTCTCTGTTTTTATTTAATGATAAATTTACTTTCTTTTTGCTATAAATTTATAAGTCTTTGTTTTGTCTTTATTTGTCCAGCTTCCTGCCATCTTCTTTCCATCAAATATAGCGTTAAAAGTCCCGGTATTATCTATCTCATCATCATTTTCTTTCATTTCTAAGATACTTCCATTCAGTTTACCTGAAATATTAATACTTTTTCTGTATTTTAAATAAGCATAATTTCCATAAATACCATCATCAAAGCTATTTTCAATAATCATAACAATCTTGTTTTTACCAATAATCCCTTCAAAAAGCTGTGGTAAATCATTTGAACGAAACTTTGAAATATTATCTTTAGATAAACCGAATACAGCTCTTCCATAAGCATTTAAATATGCTTTAAATTCCGATAAATTAAAGCTGACTATCATATCTAAATCATCAAACTTCTGCCCTTTGTTCAAACAATTATCTCCATCAATACAAATACATGTATCTTTAATGTAAAAATTATCAAGTTTGTCGGTTTTTAAGCAATCAATATTAGTACTTAATTCTTCTTCATCAGTTGAATTAAGTTTTTTCCACTCTTCATTAAATTTATTAACTCTTACATTTACAATTGTTTTATTATAAATCTTAAATCCTTCTTCGGTAAACAAATCTTTAAGCTTTACTAAGTCTCCATTTCCCGAATTAAACACATAATATCCCGTCCAATATGTACATGTGGCTCCACAATACGATTCCGAAAAGTTTAAACATAATAATTTAGAGTTGTTCATATTTATTTCATAACTAATGTCATATTTACTTCCTCCATAAATATCATTATCATCTTTGGCTACTACATTAAATATGTTTTCCAATTTAGAATCACACAATTGTTCCAGTTCTTTAAGTTGTAAAAACTGATTAATTTTTCTAGAAGTTATGCTATCTTTAGAATTGTTAAAGATAGGAAAATGAAAACTTTCTCCATTCATAACATCTTTTACATCAAAATAATTTGATTGTGCTTTCGCAGAAATAAAAATAAATATAATGAATATAGCTACGACAATATTTTTCATTTATCTTTTGTAATGAAGTTGAATTAAACCGGTTTTATATTGTTTAGAACGTATTAATTCAAGATTTTGTTCCATAATACTGCCTTTAAAAAGCCTTAACCCATCACCAAGCAATATCGGAATTATCGAAATAATATATTCATCAATTAAATTGTCTTGCATAAGCAGATTTACAATCTCTGCACCACCATCAATAAAAATATTTTTACCTTCATTTTGTTTTAATTCTAAAATAAGTTCTTTAAGATTACCTGTATAAAAACTTATTTTACCTTTTGAAGGAGCTGGAGTTCTTGTAAATATATATGAATCTATGTCAACATGAGGAAATTCTTTAACTTGAGTCATTACCCAATCATAAGTTTTCCTTCCCATAATTACGGTGTCAATTTCTTTAATAAAATCATTATAACCATAATCTTCACCATCTTTCTGAACGATTGATAAAAAGGACATATCGTTATTATTTTTAGCAATATACCCATCCAAACTCATTGCAATATATAGGATTACTTTTCTCATCTTAATTAAATAAAATATAAATCTATTATCTATTCTAAAACCAATAAATATTATTAAGTCAATATAATATTAATAGATTAATTTCCTTTCCTTTGGTGTTGTATTCAGCTTTTTTACTTTTCCATTCTCATACACGCCTTCAATAGTAGTGTTATCAGGAGTCCTAACTTTAAAATGCACATCCCATTCTTTAGGCCAGGCCTTAAACATATATGTTTTATCATCCTCATATTGAACAAGCATCCTTTGAAGTGCTATCATTGCAACATTTCCATGATCTTGGTCAGGTGTCCAGTCATAATTTGGACCCCAAAAGGCAGGAAATCTAAAGTTTTTATCCCAATTGTTAAAACTTTGTACAACCATACGTTTTGCTTCAGCAGTTAATCCAAGATAAGCCGCTTGTATTGAGTTCTGTTGCCAGCCTCCATTCTCCTTATGATTTCTTACAGCAAAAGTTCTTTTAGCTAATTCAATATTAGGTTTGCCAATACCATAAGTTCTATAAGGAAATACAGCATAAAGCTCAGGGTTTTCTGAATTAGCTTTATTACTATATTCCATTGCAGGCGCAATTAAAGTATCATTATTAACAACTCTTAATGGTATTGATGGCAAATCATTTATTAACTTTCTCCATTGCTGCCGTTGAGTTTCTGAAGTAAATGATTGTGGCAAAGCTAACATCTTTTCGGCAACTTTTTTAATACCTACTATCTCAGGCAATGGATTAATAGCTGTATGAAATGTTTCGAGTGACATTGCAGGAGTAAAAAGAATCTTGCCGTTATTACCACGTTTCCAATGTTGATCATAGAAAGTAAGTATCTCAGAAGCAAAAGGCATAAGTGTGTCACTTGCAAAACTATTACTGTTAGTAAACGAATAATAATCAAGCATCATCAAAGATAATTCCAATCCTCCCGACCAATAATATCTTATATATGGGTTTGTTACAAAACCATCGGCATGGTCCTTTCTATTACAACCATAATCGCCATTAGCATAAGTCCCCCAGAAGTTCATTGTCTCGGGAAAATAAGCACCATCATGATTAAAATATTTTCTGGTAGCATATTTACGTTGCGGAAGATCAGTTAGAAACATTCCAAACAAAGGTTTCATCATGTCAAGATCACCCGATACAAGCATAGACCAATAAGGCAAACGTGTATTCTGAAACCAGTAACATCCACCCCAGGCCCTAAAATCTGCATCAATTCCTTTGTAATCATCAGTCCTATTATAGGTATCTACAGTAAAGATAGTGCCATTGAATTTAATAGGAGAGTTGCCTCTTCCTCCACATGCATTGATAAAACGCTGCAATATATATCCTCGTGTTACTGCTTCAGCTTGTGTGCTATTAGCTGAATCTTTGGAAGTTATAAATAGGTAGTTTCTGTCCCAGAATTGTTTCCACCAATTAGTATGTGCACTTTTACGTGCTTTTGTTGAGATACTTTTAATGTCTGTTTCTTTATTTAATAAAGCATTTTTCCAGCTATCAATACTCCCCATTTTAGTTAATGGATATATGTTTATCTGGAAATGATTTGAAGTGTTTTTGCTAATCAAAAAAGTATCTGATTTACTCACTAAACCTTCACCTTCTATCATTATTCCATAAGTTAGGTTAAGCAGTGGGTCTATATTGCTTTTAGCAAATTCACCAAGAGCTTCCAGTTCAAGATTATCTTTCCAGATTGAATACTTATTATGGTGACAACTGATAATTTGATTATTATTAATAAGAATAGTATCCGGTTCCTGATAAATATCTCCTGTACAATCTTTCGCAAACTGCGTTTCTCCAAGTCCCCAAACAGAAAAACCTTCCTTCCCTTTTATCTGATGTCTTGTTTTTCTCCACGATTCATATGAAACCTGAACATTTACAGGAGTCTTACTGTCAACATCTACTTGTATTGTTGGATGATTAGCATCTATCCAAAACTTTATCTTTGTTTTACCATAATTAATTAAGATTTCACCTTCTTCTAAATTCAATACTTGTGCAAAAGTTTCTTTCTTAAAGGGATTAGGACTAATTGTAAATCTTACTTTTCCAAGCTTAAGCAGTCGTCCTATTTCGCTCCATGCATCTGTTTTAGATACATAAAACGCAAGGTCTCCATTTTCCTCAACCCATACATTAGCACCAATATCACCATTGCCTATAGGCATTGATCCCTGTGAGTTTATGCCTGGTGTTGTCCATTTAATAGTGTAATCATTTAAAGTTGTCTTTTGAGCATTAACTCCACTAGTTAAGATTATATTGAATATAATAGTGAAGAGTAACTTATAGGATGTTTTCATAAGTTTAGTTTTTGTTTTAATATTTAGAATTCAATATTATTATTTGATAAATGCCTTTTCAATTACTTTTATAATAGTATCACTAACAGCTTTAGCTTCTTCTTCTACACCGGTTTTATTAAGATGTATTCCATCATTCTCGTAATATTCAGGATGAGTATTTGATAAAGAATATAAATCAACTACAGGAATGTTTTTAGTTTTAGTGAATGTATCAACAGCTTTATTTCTATTGATAACACCCGGATTGTACTGGTCATATTCATTTAAACTGCCTTTTACCCTTCTTGCAGTAGTATTTACCCAAATAACTTTTAAATCAGGATTGCTCTTTTTAAAGATTTTATAAACCTTAGAGATATAACTGCTATATTCTTTATCAGAATAATTTACACCATGTAACCCATTATTAAAGCTTATGATATCAATCTTATTATTATATAAAACAGTTTTCAATTGAATCAAAATAGCCGGATCGCCAAGACTTTTAGAGGTAGTAAACTTGCTACAATAAGCTTTCCCTTTTAGTTTATCACTTACTAAAGGGTAATAACGCTCTACATGCGAATCGCCAATGATTAATACTCTTGGCAAATCACTTTTGTCGGTGTTTACTAGCCATGTATTACTCCATTCAATAAATTCATTCTTAGAAGTGTTTTTTACTTTGGTAAGATGATTGCTTCCACAAGCAAAGGCAATAAAAGCAAGCAATAAAATAGAAGTCTTTTTCATAATAAATAGATTAATGTTTATTAAAATATAATTGCAAAGATAATAATTAATTCATACCAAAATATTATTAAGAGTTAATGTCTAAAATCCACACTTAAGCACATAAAAAAAGGCTCTCTCACGAAAGCCTTCTTAAATTAAATAGATATATTATGATAGTTTACTGAACAATTAACTTTTCAGTAGTTTTTAATCCTGTTTTAAGATCTCTTATCTGAATCATATACATACCTTTTCCATAAGAAGAGATGTCGAGATTAGTATATGTTGTATTGATAACCTTTTCGGTAATCAAGTTGCCTATCATTGAGAATACCCTTACTTCAGCATCCATATTTTTACTTAATACAACTGTAAAGTTACCGTTGCCGGGATTAGGATATACGCTGAACGATGGCTTAGATTTGTTTTCATTAATACCTAAAGTACCTGTAATAATAATATCATTAGTATCTCTAGGATAAATGTTATATCCTGTTGTATATGGTACAGTTGCATCTATTTGACTTTCGATACCTATTACTGAGAAAGTATCGATTGGAGCTGCTGTTCCTTTTATATTACTAAATCTTGTAATCATAAGTGTAATAGTATCTGTACCGTTGTATGTTTTAACGGTAGATGTTGTGTTACCGGCTGTTGTAGGCCATCCACTAATGTAAGTAAGATTGTTCATTCTAACTAATCTTGATTCATAAGGTTCACTTAATGTTGATAAAACGATAGGAGTGTTAAGTGTATTACCTGATGATATTAAAACAATTGAATCAGGTGCTAGTTCTATTAAGCCTCCAACTTGTTGTATTCTTCCTATAACTCTTACCATATCACCTCTGTTAACTGTATATCCTAAGTTTGATGTTCTGGTAACATTAATACCTGAAGCAGTATCACAAATATAGAAGTTTATTCCTGCAGTTGTTGCAGAATGGTTAATACTATGTACAATACCTACTAGTCTACAGCTTACAGTTAATGAATCAGCTACGCCACTTGCATTTACTGACTTCATAGGTAGTATTGGGTATAGTGGAGGTAGCTTAGCAGTTGTAAATGATATAATGTTACCGTAGCCTGTTCCTATGTTGCTTATTGCGAATGCTCTTGCGTAGTAAGTTGTAGCTTGAAGTTGATTGTGTATTGTATCTGAAAATGGAGTTGTAATTCCTGCAAAATAGAACACAGAATCAGTAATTGTAGGTAGATTAGATGTACTCCAGCAAATACCTTCGCTTATAATAGTATCACCACCATTATTAATTACATTGCCAACAACTACTGCACCTTCAATAGTAATATTTGTTGCAGTGTTTGTAGAAACTATTGGTATTACAGGAATAGGTGAAGTTGTAAATACTGAATCAGCACCATAAAAAAGGCCTAAAGCATTAATAGCATAAGCTCTGTAATGATAGGTTGTGTTAGCCATCAAGCCACTTAAGTTAGCTGTATAGGTGCCGGTACTACCTGCAACAGTAACATGATAAGTAGTATCAGGGTTGGCAATAGTGTCATAACAAATACCTCTTGTTGTAATTGCATGTCCTCCATCAGAAGATATATACCCTTTGCACATTGCAAAAGTCTGAGTAATACCTGATACACTTTCTGTGTAAACTGAAGGGTTAACATAATGTACAACATAGTCATTTGAATCTCTTGGATACAGTCTATAACCACCTATATAAGGAGGAGTTGTAGTAGTAGATACTTGATAAACAAAGCCAGTTATTGAAAACAAAACAGTGCCGGTAGGAGCAGCTACATTGTGTAGATTGCAGGTTGTAGGTATTCTGATCGTAATAGTGTCTGTACCATGCAATGTCAATACTGTTCTGGTATTATTACCTGTCCAACCACTAAGATATTTTAAACTATCAATCATAACCAATCTTGATTCCAAACTGTCGTTCTTAAGTTGTGTAATAACTATAGGCGCTTGTAAAGCATTGTCTTGAGTTAATAAAACAATTGAGTCGGGAGACATAGCAATCATACCATAACTTAAATTAAAACCGGTGCCAACGTTTTGAATAATCTTTCCGATGACTGCTATTGAATCACCTTCGGTGAAAGTATATCCGGTAACTGCTGTGGTTTTGTACACATATATCCCGTTGTTCTGGTCTAATATATAAAACTGTAGACCGTTTGTTGTGTAATTAATACTGTTTATAGTGCCAAAGAGTTTGCAATAAACATTTGCGGAGTCGGCTACTCCAAGGCTATCAACATGCTTCACCTGACTTATGGTATAAGTAGGTATTGATGTTTGGCTGTAGGATGTATTGCTTTTTAACAAAAACAAAGCAGCCAAAAGAACAAATAAAGTAATTTTTTTCATAGAGAACTATTAATTTAATATTGATTTATAAATAATCTACAAAGATGAGGATAATATCAATACCAAGATGATTTTGCTCAAGTTATTTTGTTAAATATTATTTAATTTAAACTTTATTAACAAGTAAGGTTAAGGAATAAAAAAAGCCCACTGAATACAGTGAGCTTTCTTAATATTGTTATTTAGTTGCTTACTGAACTATTATCTTATCAGTAGTACTAGTCCCTGTTTTATTATCTATAATCTGAATCATATATAAACCTTTTCCATAGTTAGCAATATCAAAATCAGCAGCTGAAGAATTAACTTTTCGTTGATTAACTAAAGTTCCAATCATAGAATAGATCTTTACATCAGCATCAATATTCTTATTAAAAACAACTCTAAAGTTTCCATTATTAGGATTAGGATATACACTGAATGAAGGTATTGAAGCAGTGTTATTATTAATACCTACAGTTGAATTATGAACTATGATTATATCGTTTGTATCTCTAGGATAAATAAAATATCCTGAAGTATAAGGTGATGAATTATCACTTTGACTTTCCAAACCTACAACAGTAAAGGTATCAGTAGGAGCAGGAGTTCCTTGAATGTTGCAATATCTTGCAATTACTAAAGAAATAGTATCAGTACCATTAAATGTTTTAACAGTTGTTGCAAAAACACTTGCAGTTGTAGGCCATCCACTTACATAAGTTAAATTATACATCTTTATAAGTCTTGATTCATAAGTATCACTTAAAGGATTAACTACTATAGGAGTATTTAAGTTGTTGGCTGATGAGATAAGAACTAATGAATCAGGGATCATTTCGATAAGACCATTAACTTGAGTTATCTTACCAATAACTCTTATTAAATCACCTTGAGTAACAGTGTAATTTAAAGTGTTAGGAGCTTTAGTAACATTAATACCTGAAACAGCATCACATATAAAGAAGGTTATACCTTGATTATTGCCGTTTGAAAAGTTAATACCATGAACAGTACCCACTAATCTACAGCTAACATTTAATGAATCAGCAACGCCATTAGCATTTACAGTGCGTACATCAGCTATCTGATATAGTGGAGGTAACTTAGGGATGGTAAATGAAACGATATTGCCATAACCAACTCCAATATCACTGATTGCAAATGCACAAGCATAATATGTTGTTTGTTGATTCAAGTTCTTAATTGTATCATTGTAAGTAGTAGCTGTACCTGTGATGTATGCTACTGAATCATTGATAGTAGGAATAGGGGAGGTGCTCCAACAAATGCCATGAGAGATAAGAGTATCACCACCATTATTAATAATATTTCCTGTAACAACAGCACTACCAATAGTTATGTTAGTTGCTGCATTAGTTGTTACTACCGGAAGCACTGACGTAGTAACAGTTGTAAAAACTGAATCAGCACCGTAGAAAAGCCCAAGTGAGTTAACTCCATAAGCTCTGTAATGATAAGTAATACCGGTTGATAGGCCTGTAAGACTACCATTAAAACCTCCAGTTGTACCGGCAACAGTTACATGATTGATTAAGGTGTCAGGATCTGCAATTGTATCCCAGCAGATGCCTCTGGTTGTCATTAAATGTCCGCCATCAGATGTGATAGCACCTGCGCAAATAGCTGAGGTTTGAGTAATTGAAGAAGCTGCCCCAGTGTAAACAATAGGGTTGGTGTAGCTAACTAGGTAGTCATTAGAATCTCTTGGGTAAAGTCTGTAACCACCTATGAAAGGAGGAGTTGCTGCTGCATTCTGGTTAACAAAACCTGTTATTGAAAAGAAAACTGTGTGGGTTGGTGCAGCTACAACACGCAGATTGCAGGTTGTAGTTACTCTTATTATAACTGTATCAGTGCCATGTAGGGTGTAAATAGTTCTAGTGCCTCCACCTGCACCAGTCCATCCGCTTATATATCGTAGATTATTCATTTTAACTAATCTAGATTCTAAACTATCATTGTTAAGTTTAATAACATTAATAGGTAATTGTAGTGTGCCTGTTGTAGATAGTACAACAATTGAGTCGGGGGCTATGGCTATAGTACCATAATTGGAGTTGGCGCCAGCACCAGGGCTCTGAATAATCTTGCCAATCACAGCAATAGAATCTCCCTTGGCAAAAGTAAAACCTGTTAAAGCAGCTGCTTTATACACAAAGATGCCGTTGTCCTGATCTAAGATGCAAAATTGTAGACCTGTAGTAGTGTAATTGATGCTGTTGATAACGCCAAACAGCTTGCAATACACATTTAATGAATCGGCAACGCCGGTAGTATCCACCCCTTTTACCTGACTAATAGTATAAACCGGTATAGTGGTTTGACTATAAGATGTACGACTGTTTATCATGAAGATAAATGCCATAAAAACGAATAAAGTAACTCTTTTCATCATGTTTTTATTAATTTAATTATGATTTATTAAATAATTTACAAAAGTGCTAATATTCTTGTTACTAAAAAAATCATTTGACCTTAATTTTGTTAAATAATCTTTAAATTTAGATAGTTTAACATTTGGAACTCTTTTTGTTTTAGTTTGTAAATTTCCTGCATTGTGATATTTTTAATCATACCAATACCACCTCTTTATCTTTTTATCGTAAATTAGTTATCAACAATAGTGAAAATAAGTCTTAATAAAATAGATTTATAACATATAAAGCTATACTTTTACAAACTTAATTAGTTGTGACAACTTATAATTGTTCTTTAGAGTACTTTAAATTAATATCTAATGATAACATCACAGGAAACTGTAAGAAATATTCTGCAATTGAGCATAGAAACAGTATTCTGTGGTGCGTTAGCTAAGTGCCAAAGCAATTTAAATCTTTTCAATATAATATCTACAATCTGCTTCTCAAATTTAAGTTTATTTTTATTAACAATAAGAATGAAGTTTATTATTGTATTTATGATATTAATGATAGTATGCGAATTGTGGTGGATTTCTTCTGAATTATTACTAATAATACGCAAGAAGTTGACGATTCCCACTGAATTATTATCAAAAATACACAAGAAGTTGACAATATCCTTTGAATTATTATCAATAATTCGAAAGATATCGATGATATTCTCTGAATTATTAACAAAGATTGGCAGTAAAATGTCTATTTCCTCCGAATTATTACTAATAATTGGCTTGAGTTTGCCTAGAATTCGGATGTATTTACTTAATAGAGGATGAATTATTGTTAAATTAAGTATAGATAATTAAAAACAGTTAGTTGTATAAATAAAACATCAATTTAGTAGAATTAATTAATCATTAAATAAAATAAAAAGATATGAATACTTCAGTAGTAAAGTTGAATTTTATGAAATTCAAGTGGTCAGAATTGGTACATTTTGCAATGTATATTTCATATATGTTGTTTAATTGCCCTTTATTCGGAAACCCTCCGATAACTAAAGCAGATTTTGATGCAGCTATCCTTGATCTTCAATCAAAAGGAGTGTTAGCTTATGATCCTAAAAGTAATTTTATACATGATAGAGATGAAGCTATATTAGTTTTACTTGAAATGATGCGTCAATTGGCTAACTATATTAAAATGGTTAGCCTTGGTAATGCTTTTATTATTAGGCTGTCAGGTTTTAAAGCAAATGTTTTTAAAAATCATCATACAAAATCTAAATTCACAGTAAAACATGGTGAGATTTCTGGTTCTGTTATTGCAAAATGGGGTAGAGATGTACAAGCATTTAGCTATGTTGTAAGATATTCTATTAACGAAGACGGTTTAAAAGATATCTTTAAAGAAGTTAATGCAGGTAAAACAAAAGTAACAATTGAAAATCTACTTAAAGGAAAAGAATATCTATTTTCATTAGCCATAGTCGATGAAAATGGTAAAAGTGCCTTTGGAAATCCGGTTTACCTTATGGTTATTTAATCAATAAGTACTAAAAAGGCCTAACAGGTTTTCAAAACCTGTTAGGCCTAAATTATAATGTAGAGACGTTGCATGCAACGTCTCTACTATGTTTACCACTTCAGCATGATCTCATCGGTAAAGAGCCATGATGGTTGCCCCGGATACTCGTGCCATGCAGGTAATTTGCCTGTGGTCTTTGCCGTTAGCCGGAAGCTTGTGAATTTCTTCGCGTTCTTAAAAGGGATGGTATAAGTAAATACATCCTGAAGCGTGTTTTTGTCAGTAAGCTGTGGCTTAATAGTTCCGGCAACTTCATAAGTAATATCATCAACCGAAGCTTCAACAATAATATCATCGGGAAGCATAATCCACGACGAAGGTTTAAATAGGAAACGTACACTTATTTCTTTAAGCTCCAATGGTTTCTTAAGATTGCATTGAGCCACAAAATCCTTCTTCTCAATACCCGTCCACTTCACCATAAAGTTACCGGCTTCACCCATCTTCCCATCAAACAAAGAAGTGTCGCTACCGCCTGTATATTTATCACTTATAGGATTAATAAAGGTGCATTTCTTTACAGGATTGTAAGCAAAAGTAAGAGTAGAGATCAAACTGTTAATGCGCCCTTCTCTTGTAGCTATCGCACGGATATTGACAGGTGTAGATGCCTTTATCGAAGACTTGTAAACAGGAGATGTATTGTCAGGTTTCTTACCATTCAAAGTATAATGAATTACATCATTGCGGTCGTTCTTTTTGATGGTAATAGTCACATTATGATCATCTTCTTTTGTAAAACTAAGTTCAGGTTGCTTAAGCATTTCATCCGTAAAACCGAGGTAACGAAACCAGTACATTAGCTTTTCGTCAGTTATATTATCAATGTCCATTATCTCTGTAAGCATGTCATTCTTATTCTGTTCGTATTTATTAAGAATTTCAATTACCTTATCGGGATAATATGTGATGCTGGCAGCAAGCCCGGCAGCATATAAAAAAGCTTCCGGAGGATTGGAACCGTTTAGATTACACACTTCTATCTTCATGTCTTCAGCAATCTTAGGTATGCGACTGAAAAGCTCCTTCTTCCCGTCAAGGATACCTTCTTTATTATTAAATATAGGAGAAGGATATATCTTTACTTCCTGGCTTATACTCTTAGACCTTAGCGGGATGTTGATGATAAGAGTTAAAGTTTTGCCATCATAATTCCAAGTGTTATCACCACCATCATAACTATATTTATACTCTTCATTATTAACAACAATCTTCTGTGGAGGCATGCAATTAGGAAGCTGCAATTGATAAGCCTTCTTTGCAGACATGCCTTTATAAGAGCCTTTTACCTCACCTATATTTATAATAACCAAACTGTCGCCTGAATTGCTTTTATTAATGCTGGTAGTGCAATATTCATTCTTTTGATAAGAAGAGGTAGTGCCGTCATCCTCATAATAGTTAAGAGTAGTATTTCCCTTTCCGGGGATAAAAACAAGAAGCATAGTATCGCAAATGTTAGCCAGATTCCTTAGGGGAGGATTCATCGGAATGATGCTTCCGGCCTTAGCATAAACAGGAACTTCGTTCATTGCAAAATCTCTTTTAATAACCTGATTGCCTTTTAATACCTTTCCGGAATGCATCTCGAACCATTCACCTTCCGGCAACCAAATCTCTTTGGTTGATAAACCTGTTAAAGCATCAGCTTTAGTAGCTATAGGTGCAACTATAAGGTCGTTGCCAAAGAAATACTGATGTTTAAAGCTGTAAGCTTTCTCCTCTTCAGGATAATCATAATACATAGGGCGACAGATGGAAATGCCATCATCATAAGCCTTGCGGGCATTCTGATAAATATAAGGTTCCAACTGATAACGGGTGTATATAGCATCGCGCATCATCTCGAAATGATTAGGATACATCCACAAACGTCGATCAGTAGCGCCCACTTTGGTGCAATGAGTCCTCAAGATAGGACTGTAAGCCCCAAACTGTAACCAACGCAGATACAACTCAGGATCTTTGTCTTGCCCCTGATGCCCGCCAATATCATGACTCCAGTAACCATAACAAACATTAGAAGCAGTATGTGTAAAATAGGTTTCATAATCAAGCGTCTCCCAGTTAGAAGCAGCATCACCTGAGAAGCCTATCTGATAACGATGGTTGCCCATGCCACCCCAACGATGAAAGAGGAAAGGACGCTTTTCGCCCCTTCGTTCCATGTCAGTAAAGAAAGTATAATTAAGCCACCACGTATTGCTTAAACCCTTTACTCCCTTGTTCTCTAACCATTGTTGCCAGTCGAGCCACCAAAAGTCAATACCTGATTTTTCAAGTGGATGCAGCACTTCGTTAAAGTATGTTTTAGCCCATTTCTTCTCTTCTATCTTAAAAGGAATATATGGACGACCAGTTGTGTCGAAGTTATAAGCCTTTGCAAACCTGTTGTAACAATCTTCAAAAGGAGCTATACCTGAAGCAGGGTGGAGATTTAAAGCCGTCTTAAGTTCCATCTTATCAGTCCAGTCTAAGAACTTATCAGGATTAGGAAATAAATTACGGTTCCAGGAGTAACCTGTCCATCCAACCTCTTGATCAAAGATGTCTCTCTTGCCATATTTAGTTCCGATACCCCAGGTGTTATGCCATTCCATGTCAATGATAAGCACATCTATAGGTATATTGTTTCTTCTAAAATCTTTAATCAGTGTCCTGAATTCTTCATCGGAGTAATCCCAGTACCTCGACCACCAATAACCAAATGCAAAGCGTGGAGGGATAGGTATTTTACCGGCCACTAAAGTGTAATCTGTTAAAGCCTTCTTGTAATCATGTCCATACCCAAAGAAATACAAGTCCTGTCTGTTGGCTTCAGTTCGGGGAAGTATCCAGTTCCAATCAGCAGAGCCATCAAATAAATGACGTTTACTGTCGTCAATCACTGCCCAACCATTACGAGATATTAAGCCATCCTCAAGCTTTACATCAGCCTCATTAAACACACCATCCAATGTTCGGGTTGTCCCAAAAAGATTTTTATTATCCTTAGAGTCGGGAGTCCATAACTGTTCTTTATTGTTTAATTGAAAAGAAATAGATAGGTTATCTTTAGTAAACTTACCGGTCTTCTTATACACTAGTTTCAACTGATCTGTTGTAATGATAAGCTCATCTTTCGTGTCCTTAGTTTTAAACTCCGGGACCTTAAGATTCCTGTTAATAAAGACCAATGAAGCCTTGTCTTCAAATATCCCCTTCTCCGACCATTCCATCCTAATCAACTGAGATGTGAGAATAGTAAAACGAGCATTACCCGATATCACAATAGCTTTAGTGTCGGCCACAGGATTATTGATTTGAGACATGCTTGTCAGCGATATAAAGAGTGTAAAGATGACTAAAAGGAATCTAAATCTTTTCATGTTTATTGTTATTTATGATTATGCAAAGTAACAATAATAAATTCATATAAGCAATATTAATTTGATTACTGCTTATTGGTTATCGATCTAAATAAAATAGCCTTTATCAAATTAATGATAAAGGCTATTTAAATTCATTGCATTAATAAGACCTTGCATGCAAGGTCTCTACTTTTTCTTTAGATAAGAAAAAGGATTGATAATATTTGCCCCAATATTTGCATTGTTATAAGCCAATCCATAATCCTGAGAATCTAAATTCC
>JBAXLO010000072.1:0-18969 GCA_037134755.1 Bacteroidota bacterium
GATAAAATATACTTTATTAAATAGAATATATACTTTACTAAATAGAATATATACTTTATTAAATAGAATATATACTTTACTAAATAGAATATATACTTTACTAAATAGAATATACACTTTATTAAATAGAATATATACTTTACTAAATAGAATATATGCTTTTATCAATAGATAATATTAATGAATGATAGTAAAACGAGCACAAATAATTTCAATAATAAATTTAAAAAAATATAAGTAAAATGGGAATATTTTATCGGATAAAAACCACATTTAAGGCAGGAACCAGAAGTTTATTTGTTGCATTTATAAAACTTTTAGCAGCCAAATTAACAAAGAATGCATTACTAGTAACTGATTTAAAAGTTCCGGGTACTAAATTCATGACAAATGCATTAGAGCTAGAAGACTTAAGTCTTGCAAGTAGAAGTCATGATGGAGTTTCAGCTAAAAAAGCAAAAATTTTAGTGGCTCAAATAAAAAGTGATTACAGAGCAGATGCTTTATGTGTAGAGGATGCTGTAAATTTAGCACAAGATCCAACACTTGCTGCTACGATGGGATTTGAATTGAAAATACCAAGAGGTAAAGTACAAATTCCTGAATTAACTGTTAAAAATGGTATCGAAAGTGGTACCTTAATTATCAAAACCAGAAAAGTGCCTCATTATCATTATTTTTTGGTTGAATGTACTCAGAAATTTGCTGATGGTTCAGCTGATATTATTACTGAAAAGAGTATGCCGGATCCAAAAAGTGATGTTTTAGGATTTGAAAGTGGAGCTTTTTATTTAATAAGAGTTAGAGTTGTTCTAGCTGGTAATGTAAAAGGAGAATGGACAGATTATGTTCAAATTAGAGTTAACTAAGCTATTAATTTAATCATTTTAAAAGAAAAGTCTTATCAATTAATTTTGGTAAGACTTTTTTTTATTAATTTATTTTTTATTTAATTAGGATATCATGAAATTAAATTCTAATTTTGTGAAATGAAAATCAACCATATTTTTAGTTGTTTAAACAGTAGCAAAAGATCAACCCTGAGTTGCTTTTACCTGCATTATCACGCCAATTTGTTTGCGCAGTCCTAAACTTCCTTTGTAACCAACACGGTTATGCTAAACCTTAGAGTTTAGATTTCATTTATTTTATTTAGTCTTTCGATTTAATGAAAGACCGTTATTTACCTTTTTATTAAATTTATCATGAAATTATATTTTCAAAATATATCTCATTCCATTATTACATGGAAGAGATACTCTTTTTCTATTTTATTATTTTTATTTTTATGGAATATCAGTGTATATTCACAAACAAATCCAGCAGCTTTTGATTTGTCAGTTAATAATTTTTTATTTAATAATTGGCCTGCAACTTCAGCAGTAGGAACATATCCGGCATATATGTGTTTTCATATTACTTCAACAACAGATCCAGGATTATCAGTAGTAACTACAGGAAATTATACAGGAAATTACAGTTCAACAACTAGTACACGTATGAATGGACTAGGATATAGTGGTTTTTCATTTGTTAATATTGCATCAGGTACTTTAGGTGCAGCAGTTTTAGCATTAAACACAACCGGTAGAACAAATATTAAAGTAAGTTGGACAGGTGGAACAGCAACAGCTGGTGGTGGTAGTGTTTGTGGAATTAGATTACAATATAGAATAACTACAACCGGTACATGGACTGATGTTAACAGTTATGTTGAATACACAAGTAGTACTACTGGAGATTCAGTAGTTTTTGGATCAATTGCATTACCTATTACGTTTGAAAATAATGCTTTTGCTCAATTAAGGTGGAAATATTATTGGATAAGTACTAATAGTACAAGACCTAAATTAAGAGTAAGTAATATATCTGTTACAAGCAATGCTATGTTAGCTCCACCAAATATTCAGGCAACTAATTTAAGTTTTTCAAATGTTATTACTACTTCATTTAAAGTAAAATGCACTAAAGGAAATGGCAAACATAGGTTATTTATTGTTAAATCAGACAGTATAGTAAATTATATTCCTATTTTTAATACTTCCTATATTGCTAATACTGTATTCGGAGGAATAAATCAATTAGGTACAGGAAATTATTGTTTTTATAATGGAGCAGGAGACACGTGTACTATAACTGGGTTAACAGCAAGCACTAATTATTATGTAGCTATTTATGAGTACAACGATACTATTCCCGGAGCATTGTTTAGTTATCTAACACCATCAACTGCAATATTAAATCAGCAAACAAGTGCTATACCAACACCAGGTATTAATGTTAGCACAAATACTATACCTGATTTTGTGTCAACTGTTGTAAGTTCAGGCTTAGGAAGTGTTCAGTCTTTTACTGTTTCGGGGACATTTTTAACTAATAATATTACATTAACTCCACCAACAGGCTTTGATATATCACTTTCAAATTCTCCTTTTGTTCTAACTAATCCAATAACCTTAACTAAAGATGGTACCGGAACAATTAGTAATACAATTATATATGTAAGATTTTCACCAACATTAATAAAAACTTATTCAGATAGTATTTCATTAATATCATTAGGAGCAACATCCAAATATATAAAAATAACAGGTAAAGGAATTAAAGCTGTGCCAACTAATCATGTAACTAATATTCAGGCAATGCTTGTAACACCTCAAAGTAGTTGTATTAAAATAAGCTGGACCGATGCTATAGGTGCGATATTAGCTGATGGTTATCTTATAGTTGGCAGCAATATTAGTTATGCTGCAATAGTAAGTCCTATTAATGGTGTTTATGCTGATTCGTCTTTACTTTTAAAGAAAAGAGTTTCTGGTATTCAATCTGTAACTTATACAGGATTAAATGCTAGCACAACTTATTATTTCAAAATATTTCCTTATTCAAACACTGGTATTGATGTTAAATATAAATTAGATGGAACTATTCCAATAATTACTATAACTACAATTGCAAATGGGACTATAACTTCACCACTTACTTGTATTTATGCGATTCAGAATAATACTATTGCTGATGTTTGGGTTAAAGGTTATATTGTTGGAAGTGCCTATTCATCTGTATCAGTTGAATTTGACAGTACGTCATCTTTTCAGTTATTTACCAATATTGCTATAGCTGATAGTATGAATGAGACGAATATAAGTAAAATACTTTATGTACAATTGCAGGATAATTTCCTTCGTCCTGTTTTGAATATATTTGATAATCACGGCAACTATCATAAACAAGTTGAAGTAAAAGGCAGTTTAATGGCTTTTTATACTCCACACGCTGGCATGCAGTACACAGTAGATTTTAAATGGATCGACTCACCTGTTTCAATTTTGAATAGTAATTGGAACAGTGCTTACACTTGGAATACCGGTATGCCGGGTCATAATGATAACGTTACTATTAATACCAATGTTAATGTTGATAATTTATCTACTTGTAATAAATTATCAATTTCTCCCACTGGATACTTAACAATTGGATCAGGTAATACTCTAACGATTTTTGACACAACTACTATTGAATGTGGAGGTTCGTTAATTGATAATAATAGTCAGGCTATAAATGCTGTGGTTAAAAGAAATTTTACATCTGCTAACTGGATTAATGGTCTTGATGGCTGGCATATAGTTTCTTCACCGGTTAGTAATCAGGCGATAAGTGGTAATTGGATTAGTGGCAATTATGATTTCTATGTATTTGATGAACCTAGTGGTCAATGGTTAAATCAAAAAGTTGTAGCTAATAATATTACTTCTTTTACTGTTGGCAAAGGTTATCTTGCAGCTTATGAAACAGATACTATCAAACAATTTAAAGGTTATCTTAATAATAATAATGTATCGGTAAATCTCACCTATACTTTAGCTGGCGGCAAGGGCTACAATCTATTAGGCAATCCATACCCTTCAGCCATTAAATGGAGTAGTGATGGCACAAATAACTGGAACTTGACTAATATTGAGAGTATATCTAAAATATGGAACGAATGCAATCAAACCTATTCTCAGAGTTTCAATAATGATATTATTCCATCCAATCAAGGCTTTATTATTAAAACTTCAGTTCCGGTAACGGGATTTATCATACCCAAAGCTGCAAGGGTAAATAATAATCATTGTTTTTATAAAAGTTTAAGCTCAAATATGCTAACATTTAATGTTTCAAATAATCAGAATGAATGTAAAGTTTCATCATATATTTTATTTAATGATTTGGCTACTATTAATTATGATATATTGTATGATGGTTCCGAATTACAAGGTAGTTCTGTTGCTCCCCGATTGTATTCTTTGCTTCCTGCCGGCGAAAAACTATCTGTAAATGCACTTCCTGTTATCACCAACAATACTGTTATCAATCTGGGTTTTGTTGCCGGTGTTAATGGTCTTTATACTATTAATTTGGATAGTAATAATGTTACAGGACTTTTTTCAATTATTATTAAAGATACTCAAACAGACTCTTCCCAAAACTTATTATTAAATCCGATCTTTAACTTTGCAGCTGATGTTACTGATAATCCTGTTAGATTTCAGTTGTTTCTTAATGTCACTTCTACAGAATTGATTAGTTCTTTTAATAATAATCTTATAAACATTACTTCATGTAATAAGATTATTAATATAAGTAGTAAAAATAGTGTCAATCAAGTTGATATTTATAATATGATAGGTCAAAAAATTAATTATAATACTATTAATAAAGATATGAATATACAAATTAATTTAAAAGATGAGGCTTCAGGAATTTATGTTATTAAAGTAATTAGTAATAGAAGTATTTATACAAAGAAAATTCAAATTAATTAACATGAAGAAGAGATTAATATTTTCGATAATAATTATGTTAATGATGATTGTTAACAATATTTACCCACAACCTATACCTCCTGGGCATGGTTCAAGTCTAAATCAGAAACCTGCAGGTGGTGGTGCACCAATAGATAATGAAGTTGTAATATTGATAATGATTTCAGGTGTTTATGCTTATCTAAAACATTACAAATTCTATGTAAATCAAAATAATAAGAATCTAAAATAGATAAACTTTCTGTAAGGTTGTTTATTTATATATATTCATGTTATATAAGGCTGTTTCTACAACTAAAAGCCCTTCTGTAAATAAATACAGAAGGGCTTTTAATTTAAATAATGAATATTTTTAATTAATTATAATATCCATATAATTTTTAATTTTGTTATTTCTTTTTTAAGTAAGAAAAGGGATTGATAATATTTGCCCCAATATTTGCATTGTTATAAGACAATCCATAATCTTGAGAATCTAAATTTCCGTTTCCATCAATATCGCATATAACATAGCCATTATTAACAGTTGGGTCATCTGAATTTGCAGCTACATAAATAAGAGTAGCATCAGCGGATTCGAGATTACCGTTTTGATTAACGTCTCCACCCCAAATCCATGCATGAGTTCCATCTTGTAACATACCGTTATCCATAGCAAATTGAGAAATATAATTATAGAAATCATATTTAACGGTATCAGTAGAAAAATCAACTGAATCACTCCAGGTTTCTATGCTATTTCTATGTTTAATTTCTATATAATGGTATCCGGTTATTCCTGCTGATAATGAAATTGTAATTAAACCATTATTATTTAAATTAACTCCATAAAAAACAGTATCAATAGGAAATGAAGAAACAACATCAGCAGTAATATTCGTTTTTCTTATCAAAACCATAAGAGTATCAACTATAGTTCCCTGGAAATTTCTGTATAAATCTCCAGTAACCCAATTTATACCAAGTGTTTGATTCATCTTGCCAGTACTTGAGTTGTAATATTCTTGTAGCATTGCTGTAACCAAAAGATGTTTACTAGTATTAACATTTACATTAATTGTTGAGACGAGTCCATCACCACAGTTATTATGTCCTTTTACACTTATGTTTCCCGACAAGGCATTTGAACCAACATTTACAGTTATAGAATTGGTGGTACTTGAGCCTGTAAAACCTGTAGGAAGTGTCCAGGTATAAGTGTTTGCATTATTAATAATAGGAACAGTATAGGTGATATTATTTTGATTTAAATTAACACTTAATGGTCCCGAAATAACTCCAGCCTGATCAGGGAGAGGAAGCACTGTAACCAATATTGTATCCTTGCTTGTGATCCCTGACTGTGTTTGAGTAGATGTAAGTACATATGTAGTTGTAGTAATACCTGTATCAATAGGATTGCTAATAGTAGTAGAACTTAAACCTGTAGCAGGAGTCCATGAATAGCTTACTCCGTTAACAGGGCTACTGCCTAACTGCGTTGTAGTACCTTTACAAATAGTTTTATCTAAACCTGCATTTGAAATTATAGTTCCATTAATCTTAATATTATCTATATACAAATTGTTACCATAATAATTAATGTTCTGAAATGAAACCATAATCGAATAACCAAGATAAGCATTAAGATTTATAGTGTCAGTTCGCCATTGCGTAGCTGTTGGTGTAAAAGGATCAACTGAACTAATAGTAGAAAGCTTTGAACCTCCTTTAAAATAAACCCTTGTAAAGGTGCTGCCACAATCGGTAGAAATCAAAACAGCCATCGTATCAGAATAAGGAACACCATAATAAGCATATGCAACATCAAAAGATAAAGTAGCAGTGGTGTAGCCTATCAAATTGACAGCAGAGCTTCTGAATTCATCTTTTACACCAGGAGCATTTATATTATAATTATTATAAAACAGACTTGAAGAACTTGTGCCATATCCTCCTGTACCACTAGCTTGACCCCATACATTGCCATCATTTGTATTGTCTACTATAGCCCATCCTGAGGGTGGGAAGCTCCCTTCGAGACCTTGAGCAATTGGCAAACTAAGGCCCATTGTTGACATATAATTAGTTTGTGTTATACTTGCATTATTAGTCCCATCACTTACAGATAAAGTTACAGGATAAACGCCTGTATTATGATAATATACAGATGGATTTTGTGCTGTAGAAGTAGAAGGAGTGCCACCCGGAAAAGACCAAAGTCGTGAGTTAACTGTTCCTGTTGAGATATCAGAAAAGTGAGCAACAGTATCAATGCAAAGATTGTTTCTATCAACAGATAAATTAGCTGTCAATGGCTCAAGATTGTTAATAGGTGTTTGCCACATACCTCTTCCATAAGTTGAAGTACGTAAAGAAGTATTGGCAGTGCCATCATTATAAATTGAAAGATCATTAAGAGTTGTACGAGAGGGTAGATTAGTGCTAAAAAGCGTCCATGTGATATCACTAACTTTTTTGTAATATACACTATTATTACTCCCGATAAACACAAGCTCTGTTGAAGAGAAGTACTCATCCGAAACAAGTCCTATATGATTAACTGATGGAAGATTATAAGTTATATCAGTCCAAGTGACGCCATTGTTTGCCGACCTGTAAGCCTTTGTATTACACGTAACATATATCACACTTGAGTTAGATTTAATAGTTGTAATATTAGCTAAACTTGAAGTTGCATTTGGTAAGGTGTACATTGTAAAAGTTGGCGAAGCACTCAAAGCATTAGTACTTACATATATCTTAGCATCATTAGTGATTACATAGAGTCGGTTGGAATCGGCTAAGGAAGAATGAACAGCCTTTACCTTATTTCCCAGAGCTAGTATCTTAGTCCAAGTAGGAGTTGCATTTATCAGGTTTGTAGTTCTATAAGCATTAGAATCGCAGGCAAATCCAAGGTTAGTATTGGTTCTGTTAAAAGCAAGATTGGTTATAATTCCTCCCGGAAATCCATAGGTCGCATCATTTCCCGAAACTAATCTTCTACTGTTGTTGCCATAATAATACACCATAGTACTACTTGGTCTGTAATCAAATATGCAATTATCAAACCAGTCTCCTCCCCTATTGGTAAACCAACCTGCAGAAGTTGAGAACAATTCTCCGTTATCTTGTGTGCCAATGCTTATCATATCATTGCGGGTAGGGCTACAATTGCCGTGATATATTTCGTAGCCATAAATCCCGTCACTCTTAGGTGTCCAAGTAGTTCCACCATCTGTGCTAAGCCATACTCCCCCATCATTCATGTTCCAGAGTTGGTTATTGTTGTATGGCGAATTTATAGTTTGATGCATATCAGTGTGCACACTTGCCCACCAGTTTGTCATCTGAGTCCAGTTAGCACCACCATCGGTTGATTTCCAAACGCAATGAGCTACCAGATAAACTATGTTTGCATTCACCCTATCTACACCAATTCCAAAGTTATAATCACCCTGACCTACATCTGTTGAGAGATTAGTGTAATAAGTAGTATAAGGTGCTCCCGAAGTTTTCATTAATGAAAAAGAAGTGCCTCCATCTGTTGATTTATAGATAATACCACCGGAGGCTACCATTCCAAGATACACCACATTACTATCAGCAGGAGTAACAGCTACACGGCATCCACCGCCTGTTGTAACTCCCGAAGGCAGCGTTATTCCTGTACTTATTTGTGTCCAGGTATCGCCAAAGTTAGTTGACCGATAAAATGCAGTATCAGTAGTTGAAGCAAACAAAGTTCTGGAAGTAGGTCCGGCCTTCCTTTGAAGGTCATCAAAGGGACGGCTGTTTGATTTAAGTGTCCAAGTAGCACCTGCATCTGTTGTTTTGTAGATACCGGCATTGGTTGCTGCCACTATAATATTATGATTGTTTGGATCCATAATCATTTCAACAATCATCAAATTATTTAAAGTAGTTTGAGTAAATGTTTGTCCACCATTAGTTGATTTCCAAACTCCGGTACCATTATAATAGTAGTCGTGATCACCTGTGCCTAGATATATAATCTGATCATTGGTAAAGTCGATGCACACAGAAGCAAGTCTTTGGTAAGGCATAAAGTCGGTGCCGGGTGCAACGTTCCAGTTTGAGCCGCCATCGTTCGTTATAAACAGACCTCCTCTGGCGCTTATTGCATACATTTTGTTAGCGTTAGTAGGGTGAAACTTCAGCTGGCTTACTCGGCTTATGCCATGTATCTGTCCGCTGACATTTGTTGGAAACTTAGCAGGTGACACAGCGCTCCAGTTGGCTGTTTGTGCATGCAGTAAACTCACCATCATCACAAATAAGCTTATTAATATTAAAGTTGACTTTTTCATTGCTGTTATTAATATTTAATAGGCTATTTATGTTGTTGTTTAAGTTCCTCCTGTTGTTTGTTCCAGATGGCAATCCGCTCCTCATCTGTAAGTAATCGCCCATCTTCCTGCACAAATGGTTTCATCTCACGTATCCAGTTCTCAAAACGTTTTACCTGATATTTCATCTGAGCATAATTGTTGAGTTCTTCGACACTTAACGACTTCAAATATTCATCATCATCTTCATCCCCATCTTTAGAATTCTCTTTAGCACCTGCTCTGGAATCATCTTCATCTTTAGGTTTTTTATGATACTTAAAGTAAGTATCATAAGCTTTAATAGCTTCATAATAATTGGTGCGAGGATTATCTATCATCCCAATCCATAAAGCTTCTTTGGAATAATCAGGCAAACTATCAATTGCTTTTTGTGCATTTGTATTAGCACCTAAAACTAATAACAATGATAGTGTTATGAAATATACTCGAATAATTGTTTTCATTAAATTAA
Organism: Bacteroidota bacterium; assembly: GCA_037134755.1. Taxonomy (GTDB): domain Bacteria; phylum Bacteroidota; class Bacteroidia; order Bacteroidales; family JACABE01; genus JBAXLO01. The sequence continues at coordinate 9,615 of JBAXLO010000072.1, forward strand.
TATTAATTAATGCTGCAAAATTATAACTTTATGTATTATAATCGTTATTTAAACAAAGATATTTTAAAAGTGTTGGATAAGAGTGTGATTATTTGTGTTAATAGGGCACTTAATACTAAGAGCCTTACTTATACGATAAAGTTGACTTTGGAGGTATATTATGCTTTTGCTATGCATAAGTGGTTTTACCACAATACTATATTCCATTTGGCAATTCCTTTTAAAACTAAGAAAAACACAAATGTAACGCTTGCCCATACATCCGTTACATCGGCATTGAGCAGCATTACATCGGCATTGGTCAGCGTTACATCGGCAATGGTCAGCGTTACAGTCGTGTTTTTATCCAATATTAGAGCTAAAACTAGCATAAATTTAAGAATAGGATTTGGATTAAAAGCATCTACAAATATAAATAAAGCTATTGCTAATAAGTATTTTAAATACAATAATACAACAAGTGTATAGTGCATATAACTCCTAGTCATTATATATGAATCAGCAGTATTAACAAGCAGTAATATATTATATGAATTATAATTATCTGATTTATCAACAACATCAAAATTATTTAACAAAACTTTAACACTAAAACATGAATATGTTAAATATTTAGTTTAATTTTGTATCATCCTAAATAAATAAACTAAATGAAAAAAAATTACATTCTTTTAATCTTTGTAATAAGCTTAGCTTATAGTGCAAACACACATGCACAGGCATGGACGAGCATTGAAACAGATTATGTTTTCAATAATACTGTTTATACATATCAAACACAAATTAATGCAATGTATAAAGACAAAGCAAGCAATTTGTGGATAAGTAGTTATAATAGAGGCTTAGCAAAATATGATGGTACAAACTGGACAAAATATGGAGCAAGCTATCCTTATGCAACTAATCTACCAAGCAACATTATTACAGGAATTGCAGAAGATTCTCATGGTATCTTATGGTTTGTAACCCAAATGGGTATATCTAAGTTTGATGGAACTAACTGGACAACTTATTCTGCAGATTTTAATAATGTAATAGTCGTTGACCAAAATGATACTGTATGGTCAGGTGGAATATATGGGCTTTCAAAATTTAATGGTACTGCGTTTGTACATGTTGCCAGACCAGGTGAAACTGGTGGATATTCCGGAAATATCACAAGTTTGGCAGTAGATAAACAAAATAATAAATGGTTTAATTTAAGTACATATAGTTTAATAAAATTCGATGGAACTAACTGGACAACATATCCAAATTTAAATGGTAATGGCTATACAACCGAAGAACATGAAATTACTGTAGATAGTTTAGGTAATGTTTGGCTTGCAGATATATGGTTTGGTGCTCATAAATATGATGGCACTAATTGGACTCATTATAATGTTAACAATAGTGGTATTGGAATTAATAAAACATATACTATATATATTGACCATAATGGCAACAAATGGTTTGGGCATGACCATGCAGTTTCTAAATTTGATGGAACTAACTGGACCCTCTATCAAAACAATGTTTATCTTAACGGACAGGTAACTAAAATCAGCGAAGATGCACATGGAAACATATGGTTTGGCGGATCATGGGACTCAGGAACTAACTTTCTATGTAATTTAAATGAATGTGCACCATCTCCAGCAGATACAATTATAGGTTCAACTTATGTATGCAAGAATTCACAGGGTATTGTTTATACAGCACCAGATATAATTAATGCAACTTCCTATTTCTGGACTTTACCTTCCGGTGATACCATTACAACAAATACTGATACTTTATACGCTAGTTTCTCTGCTAATGCTGTTAATGGATCTATTAAAGTTCAAGGCAAAAACAGTTGTGGATTAGGCAATACTTTTTCAAAGCTAATTACTTTTCATTCTTGCTTACCAGCCACAGCACAAGATATTAGTGGAGCATCCACAATATGTCAGGGACAACAAGGAGTTGTGTATACAACCCCAGTCATAGTAGGTGCTGATTCTTATTTATGGACATACCCTTTCCTCGATACTATCACAACATCAACAGACACATTGTATGCTAATTTCCCTACCTGGGCTTTTAATGGATATTTAAGAGTACAGGGTAAAAACATATATGGTTTAGGTAATCAAAGCTTAAAAGCTGTTACATTTAACCCATTACCACAACCTCCAACTACTATAACAGGCGAAACTACCATTTGCACAGGTCCTACTGCTCACTTTTATCAAGCTGATACTGTAAGTGGAGTAAATGCTTATGTTTGGGAATACACTAGTGGTATAGGAGGAACAAATCATAGTGGACCTTTCTTTAATATTATTTTTGATTCAACAGCTACCTCGGGGTATTTATCAATAAGAAGTCTCAACAATTGTGGAGAAAGTCCCAATTCAGCATCAATTTATATAAATGTTAATCATAAACCAAATACACCCGGGGCTATATCTGGGCCTGATGCAGTTTGTGCAAATCAGGTAGTTGGATATGATATTATTAGTCCTGATTGTGATGGATCTGAATATGAATGGACACTCCCTCAGGGAATAACATTGGGGTGGGGAGAATGTACTTATGAATACTTTAATTTTAATTCTGATGCTATTTCCGGAAATATTGTATTGAAAGCTCATAATGATTACTGTGGTTATAGTGATTCTGTTTATAGACATATAACTGTTCAACACCCACCTGATTCTGCTTTATATATTTCTGGTTTAGCGTACGTTTGTCCTTATCAAAGCAATCAAATATATACAGTTACTTCTGCAAATGACATTGATTCTTACAACTGGTTTTTCCCTCCTTGGGTATCAGGATCTAGCACAACAGATTCTATTGCATTATCTTTCGAATCGTATTCAACTACAATATTTGTACAAGGAATTAACACATGTGGCTATAGTAATCCATATTCTTATGATATTAATGTTTTAAATGCTACAACTGATGCTCCGGGCTGGATTGATGGTCCTTATAATGTTTGTTTTGGACAGAGCAATGTTGTTTATACTGTTCCTTTTGTTAACAGTGCTACAAAATATATCTGGACACTTCCTGAAGGAGCTATCGGTGTAAGTGATTCTAATTCTATCGCAGTTAATTTTGGAACTACAACAGCAGGAAGCATTTCTGTAAAAGCTTATACTCTATGTGGGGTGAGTATTGACTCTTCAACAATGGATATTTTTGTAAATTACAAGCCTGATAAACCTGATCATATTAATGGTGCAGACATTCTATGTGCAGGACAGCTAGCTTATTATCAATCTAATTTTTATGGATGGGATGTATCTAATTATTCATGGACTTTTCCTCAAGGTGTTTCAATTACAGAAGGTGGTCAAGACTGGGTTGGTGTTAATTATAGTTTAGATGCTGTTTCAGGTTACGTAACTATAAGAGGCCATAACGATTGTGGTTTTAGTGATAGTTTGTCCATATTTATTACTGTCAACCATGTTCCCGATTCAATTTATTCTATAACAGGTCCACGTAATGTATGCCATTATACAGGCAATGTAGTTTACACAGTTCCTCAAGCATCAAATGTTGACAATTATACTTGGAATATGCCTGATGGATTTTATGGATGGAGTCAATCTAATACTATTCAATGTTATATTTCTAATAATTCTGGTGTTATAACAGTACAAGCGTACAATGCATGTGGTGAATCTCCAATATCAAATGTATATATAAATGTAATAAATTCCATACCTGATCAAGTTCAAACAATTACCGGTTTAACAGACGTGTGTGCTGGACAAACCAATGTTGTTTACAATGCATATAGTAATTATAATATGGATACAATTACAAATGCTTTAATGTATATCTGGACTTTCCCTTCAGGTATAATTGACACAACTAATACTTATATTCTAAATACTACAATAAGTGCAAATGAAGTAGGAGGAAACATTACCGTTCAACCGGTAAATAGCTGCGGATACACAAATTATGCTCAAATTGCTATTAATGTTAACCATATACCAGCTAAACCAGATTATTTTAGTGGCACAGACGTGCTTTGTGCAGGTCAGCAAGCTTTGTATCAATCTAATTTTTATGGGTGGGACATATCAAGTTACTCTTGGACAATCCCACAAGGCACAACAATAACCGATGGTGGATTAGATTGGATTGGTCTTACTTTTAACTCAAATGCTGTTTCTGGAGATGTTATTTTCAAAGCTCATAATGAGTGTGGCTTTAGCGATTCTATTTTCATGCATGTTACAGTTAACCATCCTCCTGATTCTATATATCCCGTTACAGGCCCTAGGGATGTATGTCAATACACATGGGATACTTATACTGTACCTTCAGCCTCAAACATTGATTATTACACTTGGAGTTTGCCTGATGGTGTCTATGGATGGGGTTCATCTAATTCAATTCCTTTGTGGTTTAACAATACGGGTATTATTACTGTCCAGGGACACAATTCATGTGGAGACTCCCCTATTACTCCTTTTCAAGTAACTGTTTTAAATGCTGCCCCGGATGTTGCCGGTTCAATATCTGGATTAACTACAGTATCTCAAAGTCAAACAAATGTTATCTATACAGTTCCTCCTATAAATAATGCTACAGCTTATACATGGACGTTACCAAATGGAGAAACAACTACTAGCTTATCAGATTCAATTATAGTAAATTTTACCTATCAAACTTCCGGTAATATCACTGTAAAAGGAACAAATCCTTGTGGAGATGGAAGTATATCTTCACTATTTGTTAATGTAGTTCCATCAGCTTCAGTCAACTTAAAAATTAAGAGTTCATCAGACACAACTTGTCAAGGTAATAGTATTACTTATACAGCTACTTGTTCAAACGGAGGCAATAACCCTATTTACAATTGGTATGTTAATGACGTATTAGTATCCAGTGATTCAAATTACATTAATGACCTTGTAGCTTACTATCCATTTAACAATAATGCTAATGACGAAAGTGGTAATAGTAATAATGGAACTGTAAATGGTGCAACTTTAACAACCGATCGTTTTGGAAATCCCAATAGTGCTTATTACTTTGGTGATAATAATTATATTAAAGCAAGTGCAAACAACTTACCTACTAATGATCGTACTGTTTCTTTATGGTTTAAAGCAAACTCAACAGCATCAATGCCTACTTTGTTAGGATATGGAGGTAGTTCATGTGGTCAATCATACATGATGATGCTAAATGTATGTGGCTGGGGCGAAAATTATTTTTACGCACAATCTCATTGTAATGATAACGCATTAGGCTACTTGTCACCTGACCCAATTACTCCAACATCATGGTATCATTGGGTGATAACGACAGAAGGAACTGTAGAAAAAATGTATTTAAATGGAGTATTGGTTTCAATTAATTATAATTTTAATACTCCAACTTATGTCGATTCAAAAGATCTTTCTATAGGCGTTAATGTTGATCCAACTGGATATGCTCCTTATACTGACGGCTGCGCTGGTTGGTTTGACGGTTCTATTGATGATATCCGTATTTATAAGCATGCTCTTACAGATTTACAAGTTTCAAATCTATATAATATTACTGGCAAATCAACTTTTACATATACTCCTTCAAATAATGATCATATTAAATGCATTGTTACTACTAGTAGTGCCTTACCTGATACTACAATAGCTACAAGTAATATTATTACAATGAAAGTTAATCCACTACCTGATGTTCCTGCAAGTATCACAGGACCTACATTAGTTAACCAAGGTCAAAACAATGTTACATATAGTATAGCTGTTATAAATAATACTACCTCATATGTCTGGACATTACCTTCAGGAGTAACAGGTAATTACAGCAATACCAATAGTATTGTTGTTGACTATGGCAACAATGCATCATCTGGAAATATTACAGTAAAAGGGCATAATAGTTGTGGTGATGGTAGTCCTGTTTCATTACCGATTTATGTAACTAACACCTATAAAACAATATATTTAACCGCAATGTTTCAGGAATATTACAACTCAAGTACTGGAATAATGAATCAAACACTTGGAATAGATTGGATCACCGGTGATTTATATAAAAATTTTCCGGGCACTATAGTTGATACTGTTACGGTTTTGTTAAGAAAAACTAATATTACTGCTGATGTTGTTTCATCATTTCTTATTGATACTGTCTTTTATGGAGTTAATCTAAATAATAATGGATTAATTACATTTTCATTATCAGCAGGAATAACCGGATACCATTATATAGAAATTAAACATAGAAATAGTATAGAAACCTGGAGTGATTCAGTTAATTTTTCTACGGATACAATTAAATATGATTTCTATAATCATATATCTCAATTTGCTTTGGATAACGGTATGTTACAAGATGGAACTCATGCATGGATTTGGGGTGGAGACGTTAATCAAAACGGTAATCTCGAATCCGCTGATGCTACTCTTATTTATGTAGCTGCAAATTCAGATGACCCAACTGTTAATAATGGCTATGTTATATGCGATATTGATGGAAATGGAAATATAGATTCTCAAGATTATGGAATGGCTTATAACAATGCAAATCTTGGAGCTAATGTTATTAATCCGTTTTCTTATCTAATGAAGAAGTAGGAAAGTATAAAATGTGTAGATGGGAAATTGCCTTTCCATACATTTTATAATAATACAAAAGAGCCTTCATCATCCATTTGGTGAAGGCTTTTTTAATTTTAGCTTTATGTATTTCAAGTACTTTTCTTTTTATCCTGACTTCTGACGTTTAGCTATTTTCACAAAAGTGAAATTTTTATCATGTCCTGACTTCTGACGTTTAGCTATTTTCACAAAAGTGAAATTTTTATCATGTTGATTTCATGGATGTTTGTTGCTAAAAATATGAAATTTTACGCACTAATGATTGATTTTTTCACTTTTCCATTTTTTACTCCAAAAATTAATCATAACTGCTTTAGAATCTAATAAAAGAAATTAAATTTCTTTTTATTTTATATATTCGATTCTTTAGAACTTAATCTTTTAAAATGAGTTTAAAAGTGGATTTTCCCCGCACTAAATGTCACAAGTCAGGACAATGCAAATCTTGGAGCTAATGTTATTAATCCGTTTTCTTATCTAATGAAGAAGTAGGAAAGTATAAAATGTGTAGATGGGAAATTGCCTTTCCATACATTTTATAATAATACAAAAGAGCCTTCATCATCCATTTGGTGAAGGCTTTTTTAATTTTAGCTTTATGTATTTCAAGTACTTTTCTTTTTATACAACCTTAAAAAGAGTATTAAGTTTAAGCGAAAGATCCATAAACATTATAGTTGGGTTTGCATTACGCTCAATATGATAGATAGCCTTATTAAACTCTTCTGAAATATTGGTAACATTTTTAGGATTTATAAACTTATAGAACTTGGAAAGGAAATTAGATTCATCGGGAGTTAATTTAAGAAGTTCGTTTTGATTAAAATTAATAAGGACACAATTCCTGGTGATCCTTAAAGCATAATTCAACAGATTCTTTTGACGTTCTCTGCCAAGTTTAGCTAATTCGGAAACAACCTCGTTTAAACCTTTTAATTCACTTTTTGTAGCTGGATTTAAAGAACCTGCATAACAATTACGCATCCATCTTATAAAAACATCTGTCATATACTTTTCGTCTTCGTCGGATTCAATTATATTCAATGCTTCTTTATAATTTCCATCAGCTAGATTAGCAACAGTTATGGCTGCTTTATCCGACAATTGATGCTTTGTTAAAAGTACATTCATCATATCGGTATCCTTTATCTTGCTTATCTTTACAAGCTGTGTACGCGATAAGATTGTTGCCAGAATCTGGTCGTTATTATTCGCGATAAGCAAAAATAAAGTATTTTGAGGTGGTTCTTCTAATATCTTTAAAATCTTTGGAGCTGCCGAATGATATAGTTTGTCAACCATCCAAATAACCATTATCTTATATTCCGATTCGTAGGTTTTATAACTTAAGATATGATTAATCTCTGTGCAGTCTCTTACATTGATAACACCTTGCTTGTTTTCGACTCCCAACTTTGAGAACCATTCATTTAATGTAATAAAATAATTCTTTTCGATAAGAAACTCTCTCCATTCAGTAAGGAAATCCAAACTACTATTGTTACGGGTAACCTTTTTGGTAGTGGCATTAGGAAATATAAAATGCAGATCGGGATGTGCAAGCTTGGCAAACTTAATGCACGAACGACATACACCACATGAATCTCCCTTTAAATCGTCGTCGCTTTCAGTATTATAATATTGTTTATCCACACAATTTATAAACTGAGCATAAGCTAAAGCTATTGATAACTTACCCGCACCTTCGGGACCTAAATATAGTTGTGCATGACTTACTCTATTTTCTTTTACGGTTTGCAAAAGCTTGTTTACAACTTCTCTCTGTCCGATTATATCTTTGAATTGCATTTGTTTTCTTTCGGTTTATTGTTTTTTCTCTTTGCTTACAATTATTATGTCTTGGAAATCGGGAAACTCTTCTTTGTTTCTTCCACTCCAGAAACCATATCTTATCACCTCAACTTTTAATCCATTTTCTTTCATAATCCTTTCAATCCATTCTTGGTTATAGGCAACATTAGCTGTCTTAGTATCTTCGCTCATAAAAGAATATTCGCCATGATTAAATGGAAATTTAAAAGAATCTTCAGTGGTATTCATCAAGCTAACTGATTCATCATTTAAGATAAAAAAGGTGGCTAAACACTTGCCTCCCGGTTTGAGTACTCTTGCTATTTCCTTTATATATTGCTCAACTTCTGCCTGCAACATGTGAGTAAACACAGATGTAAGAAATGCTATATCAAACTCAACATCCCGATAAGGAAAAACATATTCTTCGCCTTTGATAACTCCTTTAGTATTGTATAGATCGTTATATATATCTGAATGAATAAATTTAAACTGTGGATTTATTTTAGAGATGTTTTTATTACACCAATTAATTCCTGTTTTAACAATATCTATACCTTCATAACTTCCTTGATGATTGAGATAGCCAATAAAAGGAACCGCCATTCTGCCGATACCGCTTCCTATATCAAGTATCCTGTTATCAGGTTGCAGATTGCAATAGGTTTTAAAATACCCGAAGAACATATTGGCAAGTTTTATATAATCGCCTCTACCGGTAAATATCATACCACGAGGAGGGATATATTTTATTTTCTTGCCGGATAATGAATCGTAAATATCTAAAGGCAGGTTCAAAAACCTACGTATATAATAACGTTGATCGGGATTTATCTTATAGAAAAGCTTTCGTAATAGCATCGTTTTTTTTATTGCAAAAGTACGGATTAATTATGAATTATGAATTATGAATTATGAATGAAGGGTTGTTGAGTTTG
>JBAXLO010000073.1:0-18728 GCA_037134755.1 Bacteroidota bacterium
GTTGGAAATGGTAAAGGCTCTTTGCTATTATAATAGTTCCTTACGGGAAAAAAAAAACAAAAAAATATTTTAATAATAAACATCATTTGTAAGAAATTTGTATTACTTTTGTGATACTCTAAACAAGAAAAGACGTTAGCTTACAAAAGCCAAGTTCCTACGCCTTAAATTAAATAATAATCGCCTCAAGGAATTAGACGAAACAAAATATAATAAAAATGAAAAAGTTTTATCTTCTTTTAATTGCAATCTTTACAATAAACATTGCAAATGCACAATGGCAGCAATGTAATGGGCCAAATGGCGGAAATATTAAACAAGTTGCTATATATGGATCAAAATATTATGCTGTTGTTCAGCAGGGAGGAATTTATCTATCTACTGACAGGGGAAATAGTTGGACTGCTAGTAATACAGGTCTCGGTTTAGATGTTATGGACGTAAATACCATAGCAATTAAAGGAGACACTTTATTTGCTGGTACATTTCATGATCATTATAGATCAACAGATGGAGGAAATAATTGGACTATAATTAGCTACGTAAGTGATGTTCTTACATATACTTTTAACGGGAATGACATTTTTGCAGGAACAAATCATGGTGTTTATTTGTCTTCAAATAATGGTGATAGTTGGGTAAGTATAAATAATGGAATTCCTATTTCAACTACAGTTTACAATATTATAATAAGTGGTTCAACTATTTTTGCCGGGACCGATAAAGGTGTGTATATATCATCAAATTATGGTACTAGTTGGACAGCTATGAATAATGGGTTTCCTAGTTCAATTAGTATATTTTCATTTATAAAAAACGGGAACAATGTTTATGCTGGAACATCCTATGGTTTGTATAAAACATCTGATGGGGGGAATAATTGGACGGCTACAAGTACTAACACTAATTATATTTCTTCATTAATTTTATACAATAATAAAATATATGCAGGTACGGGTAATGGTGTTTCTTTTTCGCAAAATAATGGAGTAGACTGGAATTCAATGGGACTTTCAAATATATCAATAGCTACAATAGCTATTAACGGAGATACTATTTTGGCTGGCAGCAGTACTAGTCTCTATCTATCTACCGATTATGGAAGTAACTGGGCATCTAAAAACACAAATATATCTTCTACTGACGTTCGTTCATTGTTTGTAAATGGGAATAATTTATATGCCGGAACATACTCTAATGGTATATCTTTATCATCAGATGATGGGAATAGCTGGAATAATATAAATATTGGTTATGCAAACAATCCTGCGATATATTCTTTAGCTGCAAATGGGAATAATATTTATGCAGGTACTACTGATTATGGGTTATTAATGTCAACAAACAATGGTAGTACTTGGGCTGTTAATACTGCTGGAATGATTCAAGGTGTATATAAAATAATAATAAACGGGAATAAAATGTTTGCAGGAACTAGTAATGGAGTTTACGTTTCAACCAATAATGGAAGTACTTGGAGTCAATCAGGTATTATAGGACCTACAGTTTTGACTTTAGCCGCAAGTGGAAACAAAATTGTTGCAGGTGCCTATGAAGTGGGTGTATATATTTCAACAGATAATGGATTAAGTTGGACGCTAACCAGTACCCCAAGTACACTCGTATATTCTTTAGCTATTAATGGTAATAATATTTATGCAGGATGTTACAATGATGGATTATTTAGATCAACAGATAATGGAAACACTTGGACAAATCTGGGGATGCAATTTGCTGCTGTAAATTCATTGCTAGTCAGCGGAAACTATCTTATTGCAGGCACATATGATGGTGTTTCGCTATCAACAGATAATGGTGATAATTGGACAGATTTAGGAGCTGGTCCAATCTTGTTCACTACATTGTCATTAGCATTTCATAATAATTATATTTTTGCCGGTACAGAGGGATATGGTATATGGAGATTGTCTATCAAGGATACAATAATAACATCAGCTAATCAAATAATAGGAGGTACAACATCAGGTGATGGAATATTTACTATTAATCAAACTTGCACTGTACAAGCTTCACCTAAACCATATTATTCTTTTGTTAATTGGACTGAAAATGGGAATATTGTGAGTACAGATTCAATTTATACTTTTGTTGTAATTTCTAACAGAAATGTAATTGCAAATTTCATATTAAACTGTTCAGCACAATTTGCATTGATTGCTGATACAACTACACCTCATCATTACTTTGCAGTTAATAATGCATCAGGAACTGCACCTTTAAAGTATTTGTGGAGTTGGGGAGATGGCACTTCTGATACTATTGCTTATCCATCTCATACTTATGATACAGCAGGATACTACACAATTTGTCTTACTATTACAGATTCAACAGGATGCACACACACCTATTGCGATTCTTCTTATCTACAAAAATCTACAAACTCGATAATAACAATAAATGTAATACCACAAGGAACTTTAGGAATAAATACAAATGTGTTAACTAATCAAATAAAGATCTACCCCAATCCCACCAAAGACAATCTAACTATAGAAACAAATTCTAATAATGAACAAAGATTAGAGATTGTAAACCTTATCGGACAAACCGTATATACTACTTTTATTAATAATAAGAAAGCTACTATTAATACTTCCGCTTTCGCGAAAGGTGTTTATATCTTAAAACTAAGTTCGGATAAAGAAACAGTGGTGAGGAAGTTTGTAAAAGAATAAGACCTCTCACCCACCTCGACTTCGACGATTTTAAACATTAATCGACTTGTTTGTTAAAAATAATAAAGCTTCATCAATTTGTATTGGTGAAGCTTTTGTTTTTTTATGATGTGTTGTAGTATAATTTATTATCTTTGCAAAAATATTAATTACATATAGTCAATTAATAATTGAATGCTATATTTAGTTTAATAATATTTAGAAAAAGGGATTTAGATAAAATATATTATTAACTAAGGTCTTTTATTTTCTTTTATTTATCATTCAATTACAAAATTATTCACCAAAACTTTATTAAATAGTATAAACACATGAAATATCTGAACTCGAAAAATCTGGCGATCTTAATTTCATTTTTCATTTTTTCATCACATCTTTATTTTTATCAAAACAATTATGGTTGGAAAAATACACTAAGTTGGGATGTTGTTGCTTATTATCTATATCTTCCTGAAACAATTATTCATCATGATCCCGGACTTACCGATCAGAATAACATAAAGCAGTTGTACGATAAATACAACTTGTCGAAAACACAGTATCAAATCTATAAGCTGCCTAATGGTAATTGGTCTACAATGTATTCAATTGGTTTTGCTTTCCTATTTTTACCTTTCTTTTTGATAGGACATATTTGGGCATTACTTAGTCATTATCCGCCTGATGGCTTTTCACTTCCATATCAAATAGCTATTTCAAATGGGGTAATGATATATATTATTGCCGGTATTTTTGTGTTAAGGAAATTGCTGAAGAAATTCTTTGACGACAAAGTTACTTCTCTTGTTATGATATTTTTACTTCTAGGGACAAATTATTTTCACGAAGCTGCTATTGGTGGACTAATGCCACATGCAACACTTTTTACTGCTTTTTGTCTGATCATTTATTTATCTATTCGTTGGCACGAAACACTATCAATGAAGACAGCTTTCGGGCTTGGTCTATTATTAGGATTGACAATACTAGCACGTGCAAGTTCCATTTTTATTGTGCTTTTCCCTTTATTATGGATGGTTTATGATAAAGAATCATTGATGAATAAAATAAAACTATTGTCTAAAAATTACAAACAAATATTAATTGGTTTAATTGGGTTATGTATTTTTCCTATCTTTCAATTAATTTTTTGGAAAATTACTACTGGCAAATTCTTTTTTAACACGTATCAAGTTACACCCGGCTTTGACTGGCTTAATCCTCAATTTTCTAAATTATTATTAAGTTATAAAAAAGGATGGTTGCTTTACACGCCGATGATGATTTTTGCGCTGGCAGGTATTTATTTTGTTTATAAAAATAATAAGAATATAAGACTTAGCATTATTTTATATACTGTTTCCATTATTTACTTATTAGCATGTTGGGGCACATGGTGGGGAGGTGGCAGTATGGGACACAGATACTTTGTGGAATCTTATGCTGTTTTTTGTCTTCCTTTTGGATATTTTATTCAATGGTTTATTAATAGAAAATATCTAAAATATGTTTTTATAATTGTTTGCAGTACTTTTTTGTTTTATAATCTTTTTCAAACCTGGCAATTTAATAATTGGGTATTTGATGGCTATTCAATGACAAAAGATTACTACTGGAAAATATTTCTAAAAACAAATGTTAGTAAAGAAGATCTTAAATATAAAGAGATCATAAGCGAATATATTAGTAATGATAAATTTAATAACCCTGAAGATTATAATAAATTTACTGTGGGTTATCTTGATTTTGATTCGATAAACACAACTAATTATAAACTTGATAATTTGGATACCTCTATTACATATAGTAAGCCATATTCTTATAAAATTAAACCGGATTATGTTTATGGACCCTGCTTTAAATTACCCTTTAATTTATTAACTAAAAAAGGACATGTTTGGTTAAAAATAAGTATGTGGTATTATCCTGTTTATAGTTTAAAAGAAGCTCCTGTTACTTTAGTTGCTGTACTTGATCATAATAATGGACAATATAATGAGAGATATACTACCTGGGATCTTGAAAAGTTTCCTTACGAGTTAAATAAATGGAATTATATTTCTGTAACCTATCTTACTCCCTATCCTCTTTCAAGAGATAAAGATGTGATTAAAATATATCCATATCTTAGAGGTAATAAGGAAATATATATTGATAATTTTCAAGTTGTCGCTTATGAACGTAAGTGGTAATAAGTAGTTATCGTTAAAAAGAATTTTATAATACTTAATTATATTAAAATATTTCAAAGTAAATAATAATACTCTAGGTTGTTTGAATGCTATACTTTGTGACCAAAACGCATCAAACATCATTATCAACTTTTATTGAAACGTATGTCCGAAAAAAATATTGACCTGTCTATCATTTTACCTATTTTCAATCCTCATGAGGGATGGAACATTGAGTTATCTCAATCACTTCTTTTAATATCACAAGCACTAAATACTATAAATTATCAATTTGTTATAGTTAATGATGGATCCTTGAAAAACATAGATGAGGAAATTAATGTTATAACGGAGAATATTCCAAACATCAACTATTACTCTTATGAAATAAATAAAGGAAAAGGTAATGCAATAAGATATGGTATGAAATGTTCTTTATCTGAATATTATATTTACACAGATTGGGATTTCCCTTTTGGCGAAAAAGCTGTAATTGATATATATAATTCACTTAAAACAAGTAAATATGATCTGATAATTGGATTAAGAGATAAAAGCTATTATTTAAATTTACCATATTCCAGAAAAGTTATTTCAAAATCTGTCCAGATGTTTAATTACTTTATAACAGGTTTCAAAATAAAAGACACGCAGGCAGGTCTAAAGGGATTAAATCATAATATAAAAGATATATTTCTTTCAACAAAAACGAACGGTTATATTTTTGAATTAGAATTTATAAGGAAATGTTTAAAAAACAAAGTTTCCTATTCGTTAATAGATGTTAAGGCTAAAGAAGGAATAAAGTTTTCTACATTTAAACCAATTACAATATTTAAAGAAATCAAAAATGTTATAAAATTATTATTAATATCATGAGTAAAGATATATTACTAACATTTGATATAGAAGAATTTGATTTGCCCGAGGAATATAATATTCCAATAAATAAAGAAGAGCAATTAAATGTAACCACTCAAGGTTTAAAAAGCCTTCTCATTCTTTTAGATAAATATAATATACAAGCAACATTCTTTACAACTGCCTATTATGCTATTAAGAATCCTGATTTAATTAAATTGATATCTAATAAACATGAAATTGCATCACACATGTATTATCATTCAAATTATGAAACAAATCATATTATTGAATCAAAAAGAAAATTAGAAGAAATAACAGGTAAAACAATTTATGGGTTTAGAATGCCTTTGTTAAAAAAAACAGATATTAAATTAATTAAAGATGCAGGCTATTTATATGATTCATCGATCAACCCTACTTATATTCCAAGCAGATACAACAACATGTTTACTCCTCGAAAACTATATAATGACTCAAATAATGATTTATTTGTTCTGCCCTTTTCAGTTTCACCATTATTTAGGATTCCTTTATTTTGGTTAAGCTTTAAAAACTTTAATTTTCTTTTGTATATCTTTTTATGCAAACAAACTATAAGAAAAGACAATTATCTACACCTGTATTTTCATCCATGGGAGTTTGCCGATTTAAGTAGCTTTAATATACCTAAGTATATTAAAAGATATTCAGGAGCAAATTTTATAAAACGTTTTGATAACTTATTGAATAAATTGAGTAAAGAAGGAGATTTTATTTCTATAAAAAGCTTTTTAGAGAAACAAAACCTTGAAGAAATTTTTAATGACAATAAATAAACATAAAATGGCTTTATAACATAACGCCTCAGCTCCCGCTCTACGAACGCTAAGAATCGGTCTCCGAGCGGACGTGAATAAAGCTTCATCAATTTGTATTGGTGGAGCTTTAGTTTTAAAAAAGAAAAAGGATTTTAAATAGAGTCCTTTTAAAAAAAGCAGAATTAATATTGTGGCGTTAATAAATTGCTTACTTTTGTAATACACTATAATCATAAAAAGGCGTTAGTTTTTCATTGGTTGTCTTTACACGCTTTTTATTTAATGATATAAATTAAGCTCTTCTGAGGGATAGAAGAAATTATAAATATACTAACGTTAGAAAAACAAATTACATGACAAAAAAAGAAGCAATCAAAATATTTGAAGATAAATCGGTACGCACCGTATGGGATAGCGAACAAGAAAAATGGTATGTGTCAATTATTGATGTAATAGAGGTATTAACCAATAGTGAAAGGCCTAGGAAATATTGGAATGATCTGAAAACAAAACTTAAAAAAGAAGGAAGTGAACTGTCCGAAAAAATCGGACAGTTGAAAATGGCAGCTGAAGATGGTAAAATGCGAATGACAGATGTAGCTGATACGGAACAACTTTTCAGATTAATACAATCCATTCCTTCGCCAAAAGCTGAGCCTTTTAAATTGTGGTTGGCACAGGTAGCAGCCGAAAGACTGGACGAACTGCAAGACCCTGAATTAACAATTGATAGAGCTTTAGAACAATACATGAAGCTGGGTTACTCTGAAAGCAGGATTAACCAACGCCTAAAGAGCATTGAAATTCGCAAAGAATTAACCGACGAATGGAAAAGAAGAGGAATGAAAGAAGGCTTACAGTTTGCAACCTTAACAGATATAATAACCAAAGCCTGGGCTGACAAAACTACTAAAGAATATAAAGTTCTAAAAGGATTGAAAAAAGAAAATCTGCGAGATAATATGACCAATACAGAGTTGATTTTAAATATGCTTGCCGAAGCTTCTACCAAAGATATATCACAGGCAGTAGAACCTGAAACTTTCGAGGAAAATAAACTTGTAGCAAAACAAGGAGGTAATGTTGCACGTGTAGCCCGAAAAGAACTGGAAGCACGTACAGGTAAAAGTGTAATCAACTCAAATAATGCCAAAAAGACACTCATTGATAAAAGCAAAACTCTAAAACCAAAGAATCCTGATTCAGAAGTCTAATCAATAAATGAAAACAATATTTAATTTGGTAAAGCTTTATTTATTCTTATTATATATGTTAAATAAAAAAACATAATATTGACTTGTGGAATATTATTTTGTATATTTGCAAAAATAAATTTGGAAACAGTTAACCAATAAAAAAGGAGCCTGTCCCACTCATTTGTTATCAGCGGGGGCGTATCCGAAAAGCCATAAGAGTAGGGAATTAAAATTATAAGGATATGAAAACGAAAATTATAATTTCAGCTTTTTTAGTAGTGGGATTTTTAGTAGCTAATGTTGCTAAATCACAAAGAAACACTACTCAAATTCAAGAAAGAGTGAGTCCACAAGTGCAGCCAATGCCAACTCCACCACCCACCAATTATCCTGTATTTAATAATGATGTTAAGTATATAGCTCCTACACAAATACAACCACCACAAATTACACCACAACAATATAATTCAGTACCGGATGGAGCGTTTAAGTCTGTAACACCTACACAAGTTCAGTCGCAAACAATTACATCGCAACCTAATAATCCTGTATTAAATAATGGAACTAAGTCTGGAGCTACTACACAAGAACAACCAAAGCCAACCTCTCCGTTACCTTTTGATTCTTTATTAGATGGATCGCATATAAATAGTACTTCTGTACAACAAATACCATTACCACCACAACCCTATAATTCATTATTAGATGGTGCAGTAATACAAGGCACTCCTTCAAAACCTAAACCAATTAACCCACCTAATATTACTGAAGAAAAAACACGTAGTACTCATTTACACTTTATAGCTAAAACCGATTCAACATATAACCTAAATAATAAAATAATAGATATTAAAACTGCTGTCTATTTTATAAATGAATCTACATCAAATACATTTTATGATGTTATTTGGGATGATGTTTTAATATTTTCTATTGCACCAGGACAGACAAGTTCAGTTTGTTATGTAATAGCAAACGCACAGCATACTCTTTTATTTAAAGTCAAAAACACGAATACTATAGCTTGTTCATTTAATGTGCCTCCATTAGGTAATACGTCATATAATTTTACTTGTTCCTATTAACGTAATAGTAATCAACAATATACTTCTATTTTCTCTAGCTGAATAAATATCCTAATGCTTCAGCAATAGAATATTTTATTTGTAATTCCCCTTACGGGAATATGATTTCCAACTTATATTTGTCTTCTTTTGTAATGAATCCAATTCGGTAAAAAAGGATAAGAGGGAAAAATATTTTGTGAAATAAAGCACAAAATGTAAAAAAGCTTCATTTGTGTATTACCTTTGTAGTCAGTATTCAAAATTAAAAATACAAATATTATGAAACATAAAACAGGGATGTCACTATTAATAGGCATATCGAGCATATTTATTTTTAATAACAGTTGCAAAACGGACTTTTATTGGCCATCTATTCAGAATGTGCCTTTATTAAAAGAAAAAAACGAGTTAATGGGAGCCGTTGGAACAGGTTTTATTGATATGAATATCCAAGGAGCATATTCAATTACAAATCATATAGGTTGTCAGTTAACATATAATGACCATTATGATCCTTTTAGTTCAGCTTTTAGTTCTGGTCAGCTTTTTGAAGTAGGATTGGGTTATTATTTAAGACATGAAAAATATCTGGCTTTTGAAACTTATGGAGGATATGGCTATGGTCAAATACATGGGGATAATTATTATAACAGAAGTGTTGTAAATTTCAACCAAATATATCTTCAACCTTCTATTGGGTTTACTTCTGATTATTTTGATTTAGCATTTACTCCTAAAATTACAAAAGTAGACTATATCGTAAAAGAAAATATAGTTAATCATCAATCTACTCATAACGACCTTATGTTAAATATGGATAAACAAAGTTATTACTTTATTGAACCCGGCATTACTGTAAGAGCTGGATATAAGTTTATAAAATTACAGTTTCAGTATGTAGAAGTACTTAAGCAAAACAAACAGGATTTGGATTATAGTAGAATTAATTATTCCTTTTCATTATTTATTACTATCCCATTAAAAAACATAACAGACAACAATAAGTAAAATGGGCTTTATAAATAGGAATGAGATAAAAATATCTTTATGTTCGACAATATATATTTTATGAATTAATTTAAAACAAATCAACATGAAAAAAATGTGGATGTCACTTTTAATAGGTATAACGAGCATATTTGTTTTTACTAACAGTTGCAAAAAAGATAATAATATCTCTACACCTGTTTCTATTAATGGGATTTATTTTAATCCTAACCTTACTTATGGAACACTGAAAGATATTGATAGCAATGTATATAGAACCATAAAGATTGGCACACAAACATGGATGGCCGAAAACCTAAAGGTTACCAAATACCGTAATGGGGACACTATACCTAAGGTTACAAAAGATTCGGTATGGAGATATTTAACTATTGGTGCATGTTGCAGCTATAATAATGACAATAGCAATATTGCAACATATGGCAGATTATATAATCATTATACCATTGTTGACCCACGCAACGTCTGTCCTGTTGGCTGGCATGTGCCAAGATACACTGAATGGGATACATTGGTAGCATGTTTAGGGAGCAATCCAGGAACCAAATTAAAAGAAACAGGTAATAGTCATTGGTATCATTCAGGTGGTACTAACGAATCTGGTTTTACAGCTCTTCCTAGTGGTTGTCGAGACATAGAAGGTCCTTTCAACAGCAGTACTTTACTTGGTGAATTTATATCGTATGAACTGGTAGACTTTGAGTTGTTATACTTTAACGGCTCAGCAAATTCCTATGATATGTTCGGTAATGATAATGTGGGCTATTCAGTACGTTGTGTGAAAGATTAATAAACCAAAAATAAACAAACAATGAAAACACAAGGACAAAAAATTATTCGATTAGCAATTTTGCTATTTATTACTTTTCTAACTACTCAATGCAAGAAAGACAAAACAATACCTGTTTTTGTAACTGACATTGATGGTAATGTATATCATACTATAACCATTGGTAATATGGTATGGCTGAAAGAAAATCTACGAACAGGTCGTTATCGCAATGGAGATGTCATCCCTAATGTAACAGATACTGCACAATGGACTACTAATAATGCAGGTGTCTGGTGTTATTATAGAAATTTACCTTCTAATAATTCAACTTATGGAAAGCTTTATAATTGGTATGCCGTAAGTGATTTAAGAAATATTGCTCCTGCCGGTTGGCATGTAGCAAGTGAATTTGAATGGATCAATCTAACAAAAGCTTTAGGATCCGATAGTATAGCAGGAGGCAAACTAAAAGAAACCGGAACACTTCATTGGGCTTTTCCTAACCTAGGCGCTACCAATGCAATAAATTTCACAGCTTTACCTGGTGGTTGTTTAGCAGGGGGATATCCATTTACTTTTAATGGGATAGGACAATATGGTAATTGGTGGACTTCTATGTCTGTTTGGTTCTCTGATTACAATGATGCGTATGCTAGAGGAATTTCCTTTAATGCTTGTTGTTGTAACGAAGGAAAAGCAATCAAGACCTGGGGACTATCTGTCCGTTGTGTAATGGATTATTAAACTCATAACAAACAAACAATGAAAGCACAAGTACAAAAAACCTATTATATTAATACACTATATATAATAGTTGTATTTTTATTGATAGAAAGCAGTTGTAAAAAAGAGACATCATAACTTGTAAAACTTGTTCCTGCAACTGTTACTGACATTGATGGTAATGTATATCACACCTTAAAAATAGGAAGCCAGGTTTGGTTGAGAGAAAATCTAAAAACAAGTCATTATCGTAACGGAGGTGTTATTCAAAACATTAATTTTTCAAATATATGGAGTATAAATACAACAGGAGCTTGGTGTAGTTATGATAATTTAACTTTAAATGATTCAATTTATGGAAAGCTTTATAATTGGTATGCAGTAAATACTGGCAACTTATGCCCAACAGGTTGGCATGTCCCAGATCCTTTAGAATGGGGACAACTCCTTGATTTTTTGGATGGAAATAGTATTGCAGGAGGCAAACTTAAAGAAACCGGAACATCTCATTGGGCTTATCCTAATACATCAGCCTCAAACGCAGTTAGTTTTACTGCTCTTCCCGGTGGAATGATATACACTAATTTTAGTGGAATTGGGCAAGAAGCATACTGGTGGTGTACTTGGTCTTATTTTTGGAACCCTGATAGAGGATATGGAGTAAATATCCACTATAATGGTTCTTTGTGTGAAGATTACATATATTATAACAAGGCTTATGGTTTATCAGTGCGTTGTGTAATGGATTAATTAATTCAAAAAACAAATCAACATGAAAAACAAATCAATTATTTACCTATTAATAATAGGGATTTTATTAATTCTTACTAATAGCTGTCAGAAAGATAGAAATGTTATACAAGATCCACCAACTTATGTGGATAAACGTTTTAATCCTATTATTTTTAATTCTAAACTAACTTATGGAACAATGAAAGATATAGATAGCAATGTTTATAAAACTATAAATATTGGAACACAGACATGGATGGCTGAAAACTTAAAAGTAACCCATTATCGTAATAATGATTCAATTCCTAATGTTACTAATAATTCTGGTTGGTTTTATCTTAGCACCGGAGCATATTGTAATTTTGAAAACAATCTCAATTATGTCCCAATATATGGTAGGTTGTATAATTACTATTCTGTGGTTGATGCCCGAAAACTATGCCCTACTGGCTGGCATATTCCTGCAGATACTGAATGGACAAAGCTTATTTCTTATTTAGGTGGAGAAAGTGTAGCAGGTGGCAAATTGAAAGAAATAGGTTCAATACATTGGGATTATTCAGATACAACAGCAACAAATGAAACGGGATTTACAGCTCTTCCTGGTCATTTCAGAATGTATAATGGGGGATTTGAGCTTTACCAAAATATCTTAGGAGGATGGACTTTTGGAGAGTGGGGGGCTTGGTGGAGTTCTTCTGTAAACGTGTTATACAATTGGAATGTTATATATTTGCAAATAGACTCTAGTAGCCCAGGTGCTTATATCACAGATGATGATAAACGATTTGGTTGTTCTGTCCGATGTGTAATGGATTAATTATTAAAAATAATAATTATGAAAAAACTTATCAATCTTTTAGTTGTAATATTAACAATGAATGTTGCAAATGCACAGTGGCAACAGACAAGTTTAGATAGCACTATAGTGAATACTTTAGCTGTAAGTGGAAACAATCTCATAGCCGGAACTTCTATCAATGGCATTTATTTATCTTCTAATAACGGCATTAGTTGGACAATAATAAACACGGGTTTGACCATTACTAATATTAATGCTTTAGCTATAAGCGATAGCAATATTTTTGCCGGCACTAATGGAGGTGGGGTTTACTTATCAACAAACAATGGGAGTAGTTGGGTTACGGTAAATACTGGGTTAACTAGTTCAAACATATATTCATTAGCAGTTAATGGCAGTAAAATTTTTGCAGGGACAGATTCTGGTGTGTTTTTATCGACAAATAATGGTGCAAGTTGGACATATTTAAATACAAATATTAAACCATATACATTAGCAATAAGTGGGAACAATATTTTTGCTGGGACACTAACTCAAGGTGTTTTTTTGTCAACAGACAATGGGGCAAATTGGACTGCTGTGAATACAGGCTTGTCAACTACTGCTATCTTATCATTAGCTATTTGTGGGGATAATATTTTTGCAGGCTCTTATGGCTGGGGAGTATTCTTGTCAACAGACAATGGCGCAAATTGGGTTGAGGTTAATACTGGTTTAACAGGCTTATATATACATTCATTTGCTGTAAACGAAAATAATATCATTGTTGGTACATCAACCTTAATGGGTGTAGTTGGAGGTGTATTTTTGTCTTCAAACAATGGAAGCAATTGGATTGACATGAATGCAGGTTTAACAGATAGTACTATCTTATCATTAGTAGTAAGTGGCATCTATGTTTATGCAGGTACTTTGGGGGCTGGAGTATGGAGGCGACCACTTTCAGAAATGGTAGGAATAAATCAAAACACATTAGAAAATAATGTATCTATTTATCCCAACCCCACAAAAGACAATCTTATTATAGAAACAAACTCAACGAATGACCTAAAACTAGAGATAATAAACCTTATTGGGCAAACCAAATACACATCTTATATAAATAAGAAAGCTAAAGTTAATACTTTCGCTTTCGCGAATGGAGTTTACATCTTAAAGCTAAGTTCAGATAAAAAAACCGTAGTAAGTAAATTCATCAAACAATAAATAATATACAAAATGAAAAACATTTACATATTATTATTTGCAATCTTTACAATAAACATTGCAAATGCACAATGGTATAGCAAACCATTACAAAACCATAACAAAGGCAAAGTTCTTAAACCGTTGCAAAAAGCTTTCCAAGATAAAGAAAATCGGGAGAAACAAAAATGGGCTTGTTCGCAGACACCAAAATCATTAGTATGGAACTGGGATACTATAATTGGATATGATACAAATAACAATTTTGCACTTAGAATAACTCAAAAATATAATACTAGTGGTGCAGTACTAATATCTAAGTGGGAGAATTGGCAAAACAATTCTTTGATTGGTGGTCATTCATATACTTACACTTACGATGCTGAAGGAAGAACACTTACTCAGTTAAGAATGGATTGGGATACCACCTACTGGGCAAATAGTTACAAATACACCTATACTTACAATACCAATGGGGATATACTGACTGAATTGGATGAAAGCTGGCAAAACAATATATTGGCGAGTAGCACAAAACAAACTAATACTTATGATGCTAACGGATATCTGATAGCTACATTAACTGAGAATTTAAATGGGACTACATGGGTGAATAACTCTAGAGAGACCTATACTAGAAATCCAAATGGAAAAGCAATAGCATCGTTAACAGAAAAGTGGAATATTACGGCTTGGGTCAATAGCTCCAGAGGAACTTATACTTACGAAAATGACACTAATGGTAATAATGTTACTTCCTTATTTCAGAATTGGGATACTACTATTTGGGTAAATAGCACCAGACAAACCGAAACTTATAGTGTTAGTGGGAAATGGCTACTTTCTTTTTATGAACAATGGGATGTACAAAACAACATCTGGCGGAGCAATCGTAAAGTAACTAATACTTACGATACCAATGGATATGCGTTGTCGCGTATTGAAGAATATTGGTATTATTGGGGATCTATGTTATATGTTGCATCGAAAACTATCATAACCCACGATGCTAATGGTAATACAATAACCTTGGTAAATAAAAACTGGAATCAAACGAATAACGTTTGGGTAAACCATGATAGCTCCACTTATACCTATGATGTTAGTGGGAATATGCTAACTTCGTTTGATGAAACATGGAAAGATACAGTCTGGGAGAATTCTATGAAAAGTACTTTTACGTATGAAGCTAATAAAGATTTGATAAATGTTCTTACAGAAAGTTGGGACTCTACTTCTTGGGGGAATAGTGCTAATTTAAGCTATACTTACGATGCTAATGGCAATTCAATAACGGGAAAGTCAGAAGGATGGGTTGAGCCTAACTGGGAATTAAAACTGGGATATTTAGACATATATATTTCTGACAAATACCAATATCTGTATCTGGAGTATGATAATACTGCTCGCTATGAAGCCCACTTTGTTTCTTTTATTACCGGTATATCTGAAGATAAAGATGAAAATAGTGTCTGTAATATCTATCCAAATCCTGCAATTGATAATCTTACCATAGAAACATCATATAATAAAGGTCAAAGATTAGAAATAACAAATCTTATTGGGCAAACCGTATGTGCATCTAATATTAATAATAAGAAAGCAATTATTAATACTTCGGCTTTTGCAAATGGGGTTTATATACTAAAGATATATACAGATAAAGAAACAGTGGTAAGGAAGTTTGTAAAAGAATAGCACTTTCATTTTCCGGCTGTTAACTTATGTTATAAAATTGAAGTGAAAAGCAATAAAAACAAAAGAGATTTGTTCCATGTGAAACAAACCTCTTTTGCCTTTGTAACAGTAAGTATTTGAAGTGTTTTACGTACTTAGAATACTATTAGAATATTTTAGGATATTTAGTTGGATTAACATCATGCATAACATTATATACTGCATCAAAAACATCCTCTGCATTTGGATTCGAAAAATAATCACCGTCATTACTATATGCAGCACGATGTGCTTTTGCAGTAACAGTTCTTGGTTCAGAATCAAGATAGTTATATGCTTTCTGTTCTTCCAGTACTTTCTGCATCATATAAGCAGTAGCACCACCAGGTACATCTTCGTCAAAGAAAACAACTTTATTGGTCTTCTTTATTGACTCAAGAATAGTGTTATTAATATCAAAAGGCAACAGACTTTGTATATCTATTAATTCGCAAGAGATAGAAAATTCCCTTAACTGATTAACCGCATCCTGAGCTATACGAACACATGAACCATAAGTAACAAGTGTAATATCATTACCTTCATTAATTATTTCGGGCTTGCCTAATGCAAGTCTGTATTCACCGATATTATCAGCTAGCTTTTCTTTTAAACGATAACCATTCAATGGCTCTATAATCAAAGCAGGATCATCAGAAGCAAGCATGGTATTATAAAAGCCAGCTGCTTGTGTCATGTTTCTTGGAACCAACACATAGATGCCGCGAATAGAATTGATAACCATGCTTAAAGGAGAACCTGAATGCCAGATACCAACCAGTCGGTGGCCACGTGTACTTATAATAAGTGGAGCCTTTTGACCTCCTTTTGTACGATATTGAAGTGTAGCTAAATCATCACTCAGTGTTTGTAAACCATACAGAAGATAATCGAAATATTGAATTTCGGCAATTGGACGAAGACCTCTCAGGGCCATTCCAATTCCCTGTCCAATAATGGTTGTTTCGCGAATACCTGTATCCGTAATTCTAGTTTCACCATATTTAGCTTGCATGCCTTCTAAGGATTGGTTAACACCGCCAATACCTCCAACATCCTCACCAAAGATTACAGCATTAGGATAATGTGAAAAGATATAATCGTAATTCTTTTGCAGAATTTCGCGACCGGCAACCATTGGAGATGTACTAGAGAAAACAGGTTTAACTTCTCTTACTTTTAAAGCACTGTAAGCACTTTCGCTATAAAGGTGAGAACTGTAACGTTCGTAACCTTCCTTCATTTCATTTTCCAGCCATTTGGTAACGTTAATCTTTAACGAATTGGCAGGATTGCTACATTGATTACATATCAAGCGAAGTATTTTGCGTGCAGCAGCAATTATATCCAGTCTTATTGGTTCGCCAATAAACTTAAGGTCTTGTTTGATGCGGGCTATCTTATCTGTTTGTGCACAATTACATGTTGTGATGTTACAAAGCTGTAAGAAGTCATCTCTTTTCTTTTTAAAAGGAGTTATGAAGTCGTTCCATTTACGTTTGCTTGCATCTTTTATTGCAATTACAGCATCAGCTTCTATTTTATCAAGTTCTTCGACAGTAGCTATATTTTCAGCTAATATCCAATTGCGCATTCTTTTTATTCCATCAAATTCCACTTCCCATTCCAACCTTTCTTTTGATTTGTAACGTTCATGTGAACCTGAAGTTGAATGTCCTAAAGGTTGCGTACATTCTTGTATATGGAATAATACCGGAGCATGTTCCGTTCTGCACTTTTCGATACCTTCTTTATATATACGGCAAAGTTCAGGGTAATCCCATGCTTTAGCTTTGTAAATATAATATCCTTCTCCTTTTTCGTTTCTTGCGAAACCTGAAAGTATTTCTGATATGTTTTGTTTGGTTGTTTGATATTTGGCAGGTACTGAAATTCCGTAACCATCATCCCATACAGATATAGCCATTGGAACTTGTAATACTCCTGCTGCATTAATGGTTTCCCAGAAATGTCCTTCAGAAGTACTTGCATCACCAATGGTACCAAAAGCTACTTCGTTACCGCCATCAGAGAATTTATTTCTTTCGCTTAAAGATTTTTCATTTCTATATACTTTAGATGCTAATGCAAGTCCTAATAGTCTTGGCATTTGGCCTGCTGTAGGAGAAATATCTGAAGAAGAATTCTTTTGATCAATAATACTTTTCCATTCACCATTTTCATCAATGCTTCGGGTTGAAAAGTGATTGTTCATTAATCTGCCACCGTTGGTAGGATTTGCTTTTGGATCAGTATCGCCATAAAGTTGTGCGAAAAATTCATCAATACTAAGTAGATTTGAAGCCATCATAAAGGTTTGATCACGATAGTAGCCCGAACGCCAGTCACCATTACGGAAAGCTTTAGCCATTGCAAGTTGAGGAATCTCTTTTCCATCACCGAAGATACCAAAGTTAGCTTTACCGCCTAGTACTTCTTTTCTACCGAGGATACTTGCCTGGCGGCTTTCGTTAGCTATTCGGTAATCTCTTAGTATATCTTCTTTATTATATTGTTGTATTTTATTTTTTGCTGTTATGTTCTTTGCCATGTTTTATTATTTTCATTAATAAGAACAAAGTTAATGAATAATAGTTTATTTTAATTATGAATTATGAATTATGAATTATGAATTATGAATTATTTATTAGCTGTTTATTCTTTTTGATGATTATAGATAGGTTATTATTCTAAAAAAGCCATTTCGCGGAAACCGCTCGGCATTTGACAAAGACCGCTGAACTTTTGACAAAGACCATAAAAGTTTTAGCAGAGACCGCTGAACTTTTGACAAAGACTAAAATAGTTTTAGCATTGACTTTTGAACTTTTGACATAGACCGCAAAAGTTTTAGCAGAGACCAAAATACTTTACGCAAAGACCAAAATAGTTTTAGCAGAGACCAAAAAACTTTACGCAAAGACCAAAATTTTTTTAGTTAAGTACATTTTGGAGTTGACAAAGACTAAAATAGTTTTAGCATTGACTTTTGAACTTTTGACATAGACCAAAATAGTTTT
>JBAXLO010000074.1:0-18718 GCA_037134755.1 Bacteroidota bacterium
AAAACATCATAAACATAATAAAAAAAAGGAACATAAAGATTATGCCCCTTTAAATCGTTACAAAAGTTTCGTAATTCGTAATTCGTAATTCGTAATTGTTTAAAAGTATTTCTTCTTAAAATAAAACGCTACATTAACCAAGCCTATCATCACCGGGACTTCAACTAGGGGACCTATAACTGCTGCAAAAGCTACACCCGAATTGATTCCGAAAATAGATATAGCAACCGCAATGGCAAGCTCAAAATTATTGCTGGCCGCAGTAAAAGCGATGGTTGTGGTCTTTGAATAATCTGCACCTGCCTTTTTGCCCATGTAAAAGGAAACCACAAACATTATTACAAAATAAATGACTAATGGTATGGCAATCCTGATTACGTCCATCGGTAGTTTTATGATATATTCGCCTTTGTAAGAAAACATAACTACGATAGTAAACAGCAGGGCGATTAATGTAATCGGACTTATTTTAGGGATGAATTTATTGTGATACCACTCTTTATTTTTAGCTCTTATTAGGGTGAATCTTGTGAGGAATCCTAAAATAAATGGGATGCCCAGATAGATAAATACGCTTTTCGCGATTTCTCCCATGGTAATGTTCTTTACGATGTCGGTTACCGGCAAACCAAACCAGCCGGGCAATACCGCGATGAAGACCCACGCATAAACCGAGAAGAATAATACTTGGAATATAGAGTTAAATGCAACTAAACCTGCCGCATATTCGGCGTTTCCTTTGGCTAATTGATTCCAGACTATTACCATTGCTATACATCTTGCCAATCCTATCATTATCAAACCGTACATATAAGCAGGATAGGCTTGTAGGAAAATTATTGCCAACGCAAACATCAATACCGGCCCTATTATCCAGTTTTGAACTAGGGATAATGTTAATATTTTTGTGTTGCGAAAAACTTCGCCAAGCTCCTCGTACTTAACTCTTGCCAAAGGAGGATACATCATCAGTATTAAGCCTAATGCCAAAGGGATATTGGTTGTTCCGTACTCGAACTTTTTCCAGAAATCTGTTACCGCAGGATGTATATATCCTATCATTACGCCTATAAACATTGCCAGGAATATCCATAAGGTGAGGTATCTGTCTAAGAACTTTAATCTTGTTTTCATTTTTATTAATTTGTTTTTTAAATTAAATTGCAAAAAAAATCCGGTAAGCATTTTGAGGTGCTTACCGGAGATTTCAAAATTATTAGCAACCGCATCCGCAGCCACATCCGCCCGAAGCCTTTTCCATAACAGGTTCTGAAGCTTTCACTTCTACTGCTTTGTTATCAAAAGTTGAAGAAACTTCGTCTTCTATGCAACAAGGAGAACTGCCACCACAACATGATGATTCGTTTTCCATTTTGCTATTATTAGCGTTATTGCTAAATTCAGTGTTTGAATTGTTATTTAATTCGTCGTTTTGCATTTGTTATTAAATTTAAATTTGTTAAAAAATTAATTAATCTAAATAAGTTCCTTTCGTCATTGCGAACGTAGTGAAGCAATCTATTGCTGTTTATTTTTAAAGAGATTGCTTCGTCGTACCTCCTCGCAATGACGATTGTGAGGCTTATTTATTTTCTTTGTAAATAGATTATTTTACTACATTAATCATTTCAAATGTAGAAAAGCAATCTAAGTTTAGCAATTGCAGTCGCTACCACATTCGGTCTTCTCGGCATAAACAGTTATAGAGAAAATACCTATATTGTTATGCTTTAGTTCGTCCAACTCTGAGTTGGTAATATAATTTAACAGGATTTCATCGGGTATAGTGATCTTCTTTTCTTTTTGAACACTCACATTCTTAAACCCGTTCGCCTTTATAATTTCTAAATAATCTTGTTTTTGAATTGCTCCCGACACACAACCAGCGTACATCTCTGCAGCTTGCTCTAACTTGGCAGGCAAAATTCCTTCCAATACAACATCTGAAATCGAAAAGTGTCCGCCAACTTTTAAAATTCTGTATATTTCTTTAAATGCAGTCTTCTTATCCGGTACCAGATTCAAT
This sequence comes from Bacteroidota bacterium, assembly GCA_037134755.1. Taxonomy (GTDB): domain Bacteria; phylum Bacteroidota; class Bacteroidia; order Bacteroidales; family JACABE01; genus JBAXLO01. The sequence continues at coordinate 2,027 of JBAXLO010000074.1, forward strand.
ACACAATTACTAATAACCACGTCAGCTTTATTGGCAGTTAATGGCATCTTCTCTATGTCGCCATAACGAAATTCGACGTTGTTAAAACCTAACTTTTCGGCATTCTCCCTTGCTTTTTCAATCATAGTTTCGGTGAAGTCGATACCTATAACTTTACCGGTTTCTCCAACCAAAGCTCTTGAAACAAAACAATCATTACCTGCCCCTGAACCAAGATCTACAACAGTATCTCCTTTTTTAATAAGAGCAAATTCTGTCGGGATTCCGCAACCCAAACCTAAATCTGCATCAGGATTGTAGCCATTAAGCTCTGTGTAGTTTTCGCTGAAGATAGTATAATCAACTCCCGAACAACACGAAGAACCTATGCCGCAACATGAAGTTTCGTTCTGTGTCTTCGATTGATTTGCTATCTCACCATACTTTTCTTTTACTATATTTTTTAATTCGTTGTTTTCCATTTGTTATTTATTTTTAAAAGATTTTTAATTCTAACTATTAAAATATTTCAATACCGTCATTGCGAACAAAGTGAAGCAATCTATTTTTGATTAATTTTAATGAGATTGCTTCGTCGTACCTCCTCGCAATGACGATTTACAAGTTTATTGATTTATAAAATTCATAAAATCCTTCCTTAATCTCATCACGTACTCTTCTAAACTCACTCCAGATATACTCATCCGATCCTTCAACATGCGAAGGATCATCAAAGCCTATATGCAAACGATGTTTTACTTTTCCGATAAAGGCAGGGCAACTTTCATTAGCTCCACCACAAACTGTAATTACGTAATCCCACTCCTGACCCAAATACATATCAATTGAATCAGACGTATGATGGCTAATATCTACACCAATTTCTTTCATAACTGCCACAGTTTTTTTGTTAAGTTTGCCTGAAGCTTCTGTGCCTGCCGAACAAACGGTAAGTTCTTTATCAAAAGATTGTAAAAATCCATGAGCCATCTGACTTCTGCAACTATTGCCTGTGCACAATATTAGTATTCTCATTTTTATTAGTTTTTTTATTAATTTATTGACTTAATTTGCCCGTTATCCAAATGGATTTTAATAGTGCCATAAGCAGCTGCTACCGGACTATGCGTAACCATAATAACTGTAATGTTATTTTTTAGATTAATCTCCTTTAGAAAATCTAAAATCTCAACAGAAAGTGTTGGATCCAGGTTACCTGTAGGTTCGTCGGCAAAGATAACCGAAGGCGAATTAACCATTGCTCTTGCAATAGCTACTCTTTGTTGCTGTCCTGCCGAAAGTTCGCGTGGTAAGTGGTTTAATCTCTTTCCTAAACCAACATTTTCTAAAACAGAAACAGCAATTTCTCTTTGCTTTTGCTTAGAAGTTTTTATTAAAGCTAATGGTAACATCACATTTTGAATGCTTGTTAAATATGGAATCAAAGCAAAGCTCTGCATTATGAAACCAACATTTCTTCTTCTGAATTTAGCTAACTCACTATCGTGAACTTTAGTTAAATCTTGTTCAAGAAAGCTGAAAGAACCGGAAGTGGGTCTTATCAATCCTGCTAAAGTTAACAATAATGTAGTCTTACCCGAACCGGAAGGTCCGGTTATGGTTACAAAGCTACCTTTTTCTACATCAATACTTATATCTTTAATAGCATCCACAGTTCCGTCTTTATGACTATAGGTTTTAGTAAGATTATTTGTACTTATTATTTTCATAAATTAGTCCTCCTGTATGTTAGAAAATGGTTCGAACTTTGCTGCAAAGTAAGCTGGTATTAAAGAACCTAAAATAGATATTCCAATTGAGATTAATATTGCCCATACTATGAATATTGGAATTGGAGCCACCTGTATTTGAGCAAAAACAGGGCCCATATAATATGCAGCTATCGTCCCAAAACAATAACCGAGTATGCCTCCGATTAATCCCAATATAAATGCTTTAACTAATAGTATTTTGTAAATCTCACTTTTGTAAGTGCCAATCATTCTTAAAATTCCTATTTCTTTTCGCCTCTCGTTTACATTAGCCCACATGTAATTGCCAATTGAAATACTTCCTACAAAAAGAATTATTATCAAAAATATTATAGAAGTTTTCTTCATCATTTTATTAGTTTCTATTTGTGTAGAAACAATTTGCCCAATTGTAGTAACTCTTGTATCCGGCAAAAGATTTCGAAGCTTACTTAGCATCCCATCAGATATTGCGTTACAACAACCCATAATTTCTATCGCACTTATTTGATCTTGTATATTTAAAATATCCTGAGCTGCTTTAAGATTTACAAATATTCTATCGTCGTCAACCGTTCCAGTCTCTTCAAGTAGTTTAGCTACAATAAAATCTTTGTTTAATATCTTAATCTTATCGTTTTCTTTAAGATTAAGAGCCCTGGCAACCTGATTACCCAGCAAACACTCCGAATATTTTAAGCTGTCAACACCTTTTCTCTTCAGTTTTTCATTTTCATAACCATGACTTTTATTCTCACTTGTTGAAGGAGCACACGCAGTTTGCAGTTCTTTACCAAAGTTTGTGGTTTGCCAAATAGGTTTAGATGCAATCTCGTTCTTAGGTTGTATTCCAGTTAAAACAAACTTCTTATTCCCAATCGTTACGCGCCTTGTCAATTTTGGCGAAAGATTATCTACACCTTTAATATCCGAAGTCAAAATCTTCTCAACGTAATCCATAGGAATAGTCGGGGCATCAATATCCGCAGTATAATAATCGTCGATACTAGTAGCTTGGGGCAAAACAAGAATGTTCGCACCTAGGTTGTCTAACTTAACAGCCACAGCTTTTTCGGAGTAAACGTTGATCGTTCTTATCCCCACAATAACTCCAATACCGATAACGATTGCCATTAAGCTCGAAATAAGTTGCGATTTCTTATTCCAAAGCTCTATCCACACTAATTTTAAAAGATTCATATTGATTTTGGTGTTAAAATTAATATTAGCATTTTTTACCACTTCCCGGAGGGCAACAGCCTCCAACCTTTTTGTTTGCCAAAGTTACAATAGCAGCTGCTTTAGCATTAGCTTCTAATGTGCCGGTATACTGTCCGCTGCCATTAAATATCAACACAGTTGTTTTGTTGAGATCCGGTTTTAATAAGGTCATAAAATTAGTTTCTTCTTTGCTGTCTACATCTACAAATACGAGTGTTGCTTTATTGCCAAGACTCGCCAATGCCTTTTTACATTCGGCTTCAATTGCTGCTTTATCTTTTGCTGACTTCTTTCCGCAAATAATAATTGCAGCTTTTTTATTTTCGAACCCCAACAGGACATCCGATTGATTTTTGGAAGGGATATCTGCTATTAACCGCTCAACTGTAGTTTCATTTGCTGACAAACTCCCTGCAACTACCCCATTTGGAGCTACTACCAACACTAAAGGCAAGTTCGCTCCAGCTAATCTAAATTTAGAAATTAAAGAAGCATTTGCTTTTTTGTCGCGTTCTAATTTGAATACAGCAGTATTCTTTGCTTTTTTCTGTGCATTTTCTGCAGTTTTTATTAAAGCATCCGTACCTTTCGAAGTTTTTTCAGCAACTATTAAATAAATAGTCTTACTTGCTTTTTGTGCTTTTTCGATATCTGCTTTTAGGTTTTGAGCCTGTATATTCACAAAAGTAAATAGTAAGCAGATCATTAATAGTGTAATTTTTTTCATTTTGACTGATTTGATTTTATTGATTAATTGGGTTTAATTATTTTTATTTTTCTCATCGGTTTCAACATGCAAGCACACGAACCGCTGAGTTCGGCATATTTATCTACTTTCATTGGCAATTTATCTTTATCCCAGTCAACTAAACCTCCATTTAGATTGGCTACATTTGTATACCCTTGTTCTTGTAGGAAAATAACGGCATCTTTACTTCGCAAACCAACAGTATCTACTATAATCAAAGCTCTTGTTTTTGATAATATTTCATAAGTGGTCTTGAATTTAGTATTAGCAATAAAAATACTTTCGGGTACATCCAACAATTTATAATCTAATTCATACTCCTCGCGAATATCAACTGCCACAGCTCCATTTATACATAAATCATAAGCATCTTTTGGTGTAAGATGAATAACTCCATTTATGCGTAAGCCTTTATTCTGAAACAATGAATTCATTTTTTATTTGATATTATGTTTTTATAAACCTTTATTTACAGCATTCTTCTGTAATAGTACTATAATCATTAAAAAACGCATCAATTAAATCTTTGGCAAGATGCCAGTTAACAGGATTTATACAATATCTTATATTTGGATGTATAATTTCGCCATGAATCAAACCCGAATCTTTTAATTCCTTTAAGTGTTGAGACAAAGTAGATAAAGCAATTGGAAATTCGCCTGCAATATTGCCACTATAGCAGCAATTTTGTTTCGAAAGGATGCTTAATATCTGTAATCTGGCTGGGTGACTTAATGCTTTTGCTATGCGAGCCATCTTTATCAGATCTTCATTATATGTGATTATTTCCTTTGTCATAATGTTTATTATTAGTTACTTTGTATTTCGTAGAAATACGAAGCAAAAGTAATAATAATTTTATTAATACAAGATGTTTTTAAAGAAAATTTACATAAAATTAATTAGAATAGTTTTATTCTCTCTTTAATTTAGCTAATTTTTAAAAGCGTTTATGATATGGTTTCATCAAATCTGAATGTAGTTATATAGAACTATCAAATAAGCACAGATTTTGGTAAATATAATATTCTTTTCATTTTAATAATAAAGATCATTAGGATGGTTATGATCTTTGTTTTCATGTGTATACTTTTAATTACTTCTATATTTATTAAAATATTAACTCTGAATAGTATTAAGACAACTGACTTTGTCTTCATTCATAATTCATAATTTATAATTCTTAATTATTTTATGATTATTTCATCAGAGAACATCATTGATTCGTTACCTGCTGATGAATGCCATTCAGGAAGTTTGCCAAAATAAACAGCAACTACTTTAAGATATCTTGTTTGTAAACCTTTCAACTCCGTTTCAATAGTACATTTGGAAGCTTTTGTTTCTTTATGATTATAAGTATGATTTATCGTCTTATATAAAGTATAAAAATTACCATCTTCGGAAGTTAAAATATCAATACGTTTAGGAAGATACACCCAACTTTGAGTGTTCTGATAAAAGCCCATTGCAAAACTATTTAGCTTCTCAACCTTACCAAAATCAAGTTCTACATTTATATCCTGTCCCGAAAAACCTTGCCACCTTCCATTGCAAATATCTGTAGAATTACCTGTTCGTCCATCAACAAGAGCCATCTTGCCACCACCATAATAACTAGGATGATAAGTACTGGGGATACTATTAAGCCGTCTTAACTTCCCAACTGCTTTATGCATCATAAAACTGTCGCATACAACATCTGACATCTTATCTCCTTCTATAATTCGGGCTTTTATTATAACATCTTTATTAAAATAAAAAGGAGAATCATACTTTTGTGAATGAATAGTAGGTTCAGAGCCATCAAATGTATAATACACAGGTAAATTCTCGAACACCGAACGAAGCACAACCTTCTTGCCTTTAGCATCTAAAGTATCAGAAACAGTTAGTAAACATTTGCTTCGTAAATCTTTCATATCTTGCAAAAGATCATCAAAGCGTTTCATGTTTTTATCAAGCCACCAATTACGATTCTCTTGATTCCAAAGCACAACATACTCTTTCTTAAGCTCATTTACATTAGAAATTAACTTAATTAATTCCTCTTGCAGTCTTTTTTCAGTCATAGTTGTATCATGATTTAAATACTCATTAAGATTTGTCTTAAAAAGATTTTTCATCACTGTAAGCCTAACTTCTTTCATTGCAAAGTTCAGAAAATCTATACAATTTTGATTGCAACTTGCTAATGGAGAAGCATCTTTAAGTAGCTTATCCAGACTGTCAAGCCTACTTATTAGCTCTATATTATATATATGAGATTCTGATTGTATTTCTTCTTTGTAATCAGTGAATATTGGAGAAAAGAAACTTCCATTACCTTCAACATTTCTGACTTTTGACTGATGAAATTCAGAGAAAGAAGTAATAATTTCCGAAATAGATTTATCCCTTTTTATACCAAAAAATAAAGCATCAAAACAATTATTAAATACTTGCAACTTATGCTCTCTTTCAGCAATAGAACTATCTTGATTATATTTATAATTAGGAGCTTTCCAACAAAGTTCAGCACCCCAAACTAATCCATACCAATTATTATTAAAGAGATTACTGCCATCATCATCCCAAACAGTATTGAGCACACCGCTAGCACCATGTTTTACACCATCTCTAATATAATTAAAGATATTAATTGTGGCTACTTTCTCATTGGGAAAAGCCTGCGACCAGCAACTTACACCGGGAGCTACCCAGAAATTAAGTCCCGAACTAGCCAAGGGTTTTATTGCATAATCAAAGCTTGGGGCATCATGATAACCCCACGAAATAATCGTCATATCTTTAGGTAGATTCTTCACAATTTCTGGATGACTGGCAACAATATCACCCCACATAAGTATCCTTTTACCGTATGGTTTCAACAACTTATCAACTCTATTAATATGATAAGAATAAATACCCCCGATGCCCAGACTATCCATCATAGCCTTTGATTTGCCCTCGCCTAAACCATCTGTTTCATCACAATTTATATTAAAATACCTACCTTTATATGCCGAAGCCACCTCCGAATACACATCTCCAAGGAACTTATAACTAGCTTCCAAGGCAGGAGATATGATATGATGGTTCTCAGCTAGATATTCATAACCCGGCTTACTTAAAATCTTCTCCATGTGCCCGAAAGATTGGAAGTTACCTATCAATTCAACATGATATTGTTTAGCAAACTCGGTTAACTCTGCAATTTCCTCAGCAGTAATACCATCATCAGGTGCTAAGGTTGGGTGTTTCTTTAATTTAAAAACATGTTCAGTGTATAAAGTAAAGTAATTTAACTTATAAGAAGACATTTTTACAATTTGTTTCTTCAAAAAGTCAAGAGTAGGTATCGGACCTCTGCTTATGTCATCCTGCCAAGCCCTTACAGCAATATCAGGTTTATCATAAATAGTCAAAGCTTCTATTTTATTATTAAAACTATTGGCAGAAACAAGCTGTTTAAAAGTCTGAACACCATAAAACAAACCTGCATCTGTTAATGCATATATCTTAATACTCTTTTTGGTAATATCAATAATATAACCTTCCTCACCAGGCTCATATTTCTTATTAAGATCATCAGATTTAAGTTTTGATTTAAAATCTTTAAGAGAGGAAGCTTTAACCAGTTCAACATAATTTGATTTAGCTTTATCCTTACTCAGAATGCTTGTATGAAACTCATTTTGAATTGAATTTACAACTTCAGCAATCAAAAAACTATCCTGATAATTTGTCTTTAAACAAGTCTCTGTTGAAAATAAGAAGGAATCAATCTTCACCTCAACTATCTGAGGCAATGGTATTAGCTTAAGTTTTACCTGAGAATAAGATGTATATACAGTAAAAAATAAAATAAAACAAAAAAGGCTTATTATTTTTTTCATTAATTAGTATTATTATCTGACAAAAGTAAATAAAATTGTATATATAGGTTAACAATTTTATAATGTTAAACAATTACAATATTCTCTTCTTTTATCAATTCCTCCCCTCTGTATTTCAAGAATATCTGAGCAACAGTAAGCGTATCCTTCTGACAATAAATAACTATTCTGTTAAGATCTTTTTCTTCCCAATACACTTTATATACCTGACTGCCATCAATGTCATCTTTAGGTGTAGGAATATTAAAAACAGCAGCTAACAATGCTAAGGAAGTATAATTTTTATAATCCCCAAACTTCCAAAGCTCCATTGTATCAAGATGATTGATCTCCCATGGTTTCTTTCCTGCAAAATCAAGTATTGCAGGCAACTTCAATCCATTAATAAGCATTCTCCTAGCAATAAAAGGATAATCGAATTCCTTACCATTATGTGCACAAAGTGTGTGTGTTGTAGTATTAAAATGATGATTTAATAATACAGCAAACTCCGATAATAACTTTGTCTCATTATCACCATAAAAAGATTTAATCCTAAACTTACCATCCCTGAAAAAGCCAGTAGATATACAAATAATCTTACCAAATTCAGCAAAAATACCTGCACGCCTGTATATTTGCGAAGGCGTAGTGTCTGCATCTACTGTCTTATCAATACGAATCAATGTTTCAGCCTTCTTGTTCCAAAGCTTTTTTAAAGGTTCTTCCACTTCATCGTAAGATGCATAAATCGGAACCGTTTCTATATCTAAAAATAATATTTTAGATAAACTTATATTTTCCAACATAATAATGTTTTTTAAACGTTATAATATTTGTATCAAAATAGTTTATAAAAGTACTAATAATTATTCTCATTTTAATGATATTTTAATTTAATTTTGCACAGTGAATTTACGCAACAATCTATTTCTGATTTCTCTTACTATTATTATTATAGTAATATCTTCGTGCAAAAAGGATGGAGACACGCTTCCGCCTGTCGTAACTATTGATAATCCATACGAATACAAAACTTATAATATGTACGATACAATTTATATAAGTGGTAATGTGAAAGATGATAACTTTGTTCAATCAGTTAAAATAAGTATTGTTAACTCTAATTTTGAACCGGTTTTAAATGATGAATTTCATTCAATTTATACCAAAACATACAACTTTAATACATCCATTGCTATCAATGATATTCATTTAAATTCAGGTCTTTACTATGTATTAGTTACTGCCTCTGATGGCACTAACTCTAAGAATCTTTATAGGGCAATAACTATTAATGGAATACCTTTAGTATTTAAAAAAGTGATAGCTATTACGAACGTAAATAGCAATAGCTACAATGTTTATGGTATAAATGACACCCTACAATCCACATTTATGTTTAATTACACCGGTGATTATATTTCTTCAGCCATTAATAATAATTATCAGCAAATTTATATTTGCGGAAGTGTTAACAGCGATATGAATGCTTATGATTTAGGTAGCAATAGCATACAATGGAGTTTAACTCACGAAAACAATGCTCCTTTTCCTAGTTTTAATAATGTTTATTTTAATAATGATGTAATATATGTATCTTATTATAATAATAAAATAATAGGATACAACAGGCTGGAAGGCATAAACATGACTGCACATACAACTACCGGATATACTCCCGGAAAAACATATATCTTTAACAACTATTTATTAGCTCAGGAAAAGAATACATCAGGAACAGAATATCTGCTATCAGTTTATTACACAACAGGTTTCCTTAAAGTTAGCAATTTAATTTCAGTTATAATAAAAGGGATGGAAACAAAGGATGATACGCATGTTTATCTATTTGGAAATACCGCTGCCAACAAAGCAGTTATGACTATTTATGATATAGATCAAAATGGCTATTATCCACCACATGCTATGCCGGATGCCTCTCTGAATGATTACGTTAAAATTGATGCAAATGATTATTTATTATCCATTGGCAGCGATGTTTATTGGTATCAACAAAGCACGAATAGTTTAACAACAATTCTTACTAATGTAAATGCAAAACATATATGTTATGAAAGTCTGTCAGGCAATTTTGTGATAGCCTCAGGTAATCAACTAAGTATTTATAATTACCCATCCGGGATTTATGTGGGAGGAACTACTTTACCATATACAATTAATGATATTTTATTACAATATAATAGATAAAAACACATGGCAATCAAAATCATCACAACCGAAGATGGCTCACATACACTATTTAATGAAGAATTAAACGAGCATTATCATTCAACTCATGGAGCAATTAACGAATCAAAACATATATTTATAGATGCAGGTTATAAGGCATTGAAGCCAAAACAAGCTTACAATGTACTGGAAATAGGGTATGGAACTGGTTTAAACGCATTGCTTACGCTGAAGGAAGTAATTAATACTTGTGTCAAAATAAACTATGTTGCAATAGAAGCATTTCCTGTTGCTAATTCCGTTTATTCAAAGCTGAATTATGTTGATTTAATTGGTGATAAATCTTTAGAAAAGCATTTTAATGAATTGAATACATCTTCTTGGAATTATCCTCAATATATAAATGATAATTTTATATTAAATAAAATTGATGCTAAGCTTGAAGATATTTCTTTAACCGAAACTAGTTTCGATTTAGTTTACTTTGATGCATTTTCACCTGAAGTTCAGCCTGAATTATGGGAAACATCCATATTCGAAAAGATTTACAATGCTATGAAATTCGACGGAATACTAGTCACTTATTGTGCTAAAGGGGAAGTTAAGCGTACACTAAAAGGAGTAGGCTTTGAAGTTGAAAACCTCCCCGGACCAACAGGAAAACGGGAAATAACAAGATGCAGAAAAGTGTTATTGGCAGAAGATTGCAAACATTGCAAGCAATAAATCCTATTAAATTGTATAGTTAAGATTCCCCCAACTTACAACAGATAGCTTATTGTTCTCGAAGTAAAAATCAATCATAAGTTCTTCGTAGGTTATTCTTTTTTCGCCCCAAACCTCTGTTTCTTTTTCATAATCAGTAAATCCATTATCACTCATCAGTTGAATGATTTTCTCTTCGCTTAAAAGGAAGATCTTTTCGCCAAATAATGTAGCATCTTTATTACTAACTTCTATACAACTTAAACTTGGTTTATTTGAATCCTCGAAGAATAAAGTAATCCCTTTATCCCAATAATTAAGCACTAAAGTGCTTTCATCATCCATATCAAGATTCTCAACATCCTGAGGCTCTCCTATTAGAGCTGTTACCTTTTCGATAGTGTCCCCGAAGTTGATTTCATTTAAACCGGTTTTCAGATTGATCTCTAAATTTTCCATTGTTATATAATTTATTTGTTTTATTTAAATGGCGAATCAGGTTCTTTAGCCATATGATTATATACTAACTTATCAACAAGTTTAGGGAAGAATTTATTTAATAACACTGTCATCTTTCCCTGACTTGTCATAATAACGCTATTCTTTCTTTTTATTATTGCATTTACTATTTTTTTAGAAACTTCTTCAGCTGACATTAACTTAGATTCATCCAATGGAGTCTCACCCTGTTGTGAACCATCTTTTGATAAGGCAACTTTCCTTATATTTGACGCAGTAAAGCCCGGGCAAGCTATTAATACATGTAAGCCTTTCTTAATATTTTCGATTCTTAGGACCTCCAGAAAGCCCTGCATTGCAAATTTAGATGCAGAATAACCTGTTCTACCGGGCAATCCTTTATAGCCTGCAATAGAAGATACTCCAACTACACTACCTTTGCTTTTTAATATATGAGGCAAAGCATATTTAGTACAATAAACAGTTCCCCAGAAATTAACATCCATAACTTTCTTAATAACATCAATAGACACCTCATCAAATAAAGCTCTCATCGAAATGCCTGCATTATTAATAAGAACATCTATTTTACCATACTTATTAATGGTAGCTTCAATCAGCCTTTTACAATCTTCTTCATTTGTAACATCTGTTTCAATTGCTAGAATATATTCATGATTTATAGTAACATTAGATATTATCTCATCTAACATTGCTTTATTTCTTGAAGCCATCACAACCTTAGCATTCATCGACATTAATTCCATTACTAAAGCCTTTCCTATTCCTGAAGAAGCTCCTGTTACTATTACTACTTTGTTTTTCATTAGTTTATTATTAGAAAATACAGCATTCAAATATTTTATAAAAGTACTACTTTATTATTTAAAAGTCAAGAAAAAAGATAAGCACAATAAAAATAAAATTATTTATATAGTTTTATTACTTGGAAATTCAGGCATATAAATACTATTAATAGTTGTAAAGTAAAAATAATGTAAAATATATTTTGTCAGTTTAAAAATAAAGGGTACTTTTGCACTCTCAAAATCGAGGATGATTATGTAGCTCAGCTGGTAGAGCACATCCCTTTTAAGGATGGGGTCCTGGGTTCGAATCCCAGCATGATCACAACTTAAAAACCCGATTATTAACATTAATAATCGGGTTTTTCTTTTTATACTATTACGTTTGATAATCTTTTTGATATCTGCCTTACGGGATACCATGCAGCTACATAACCTATCACAAATACAATTATAAACACCCAAACAAAGTCCATTAAACGAAACTCAACTGGATATGATTTTACAACAAAAGCACCATTTCCTCCTTCAAGTGGGATGACTCCGAATGTCATTTGAATCCAGCACACTATTGCACCAAGGAATAAACCAATAATCGCTCCCGATAAGGAGATTAATAAGCCCTCTGTCATGAATATTCTTTTTATCAACTGATCACCGGCTCCCATGCTTTTTAAAATAGAAACGTCTTTCTTCTTTTCCATTATAAGCATTGATAAAGATCCTACAATGTTGAAAGCTGCTATAAATAAAATAAATGATAATATAAGATAGATCGCTAACTTCTCCGACTGCATTACTTTATAAAGTAACTCTTGTTGTTGATACCTATTCTTTACAGTATATTTATTACCTAACATTGTTTTAAGTTCCTTTTGGATTTCATCATGATTTGACTCCTTAGTTAAACTTACTTCTACAGCGGTAACTTCTGTTTTATAATCCATCAACTTTCGCGCAAAGCGTAAAGGAACTATTACAAATCTTGTGTCGAAATCTTGTTGTATTGAAAAGGCTCCGGAAGGATAAATAAACTCATTGTTAAAAGATTCCTCAGGATTAATTGACATGTTTTTGCCTCTCTTAGGTATATAAACTGAAACAGGAGTAGCAAACTCGCTTAAATTAACTTCAAGCATATTGTAAATTCCTAAACCAAATACCCCGAAGTTGGTACTATCCTTTTGTAGAAGGTATTTACCTTCAACAATCATAGAATCTAGACGACTAACTCTTGTAAAATTATCATCAACTCCTTTTATTGTTACAATCTGTTGCTTATCTTTATATTTTAATAAAGCATTCTCTTCGACGACTTCGCAATAATTAACAACACCTTTAATACTAATAAGCTTTGTGAGAGGGAAGTCTTTCATGTCAAAAGTTTTCCCCTCTTTAACTTCTATAAGCATATCAGGATTAAAGGAATTAAATAGTTTAGTCACCAAACTTTCGAATCCATTAAACACAGAAAGTACAATAATGAGAGCCATTGTACCAATAGTAACTCCACCTATTGAAATCCCTGATAATATATTTATCAGATTATGTGATTTCTTTGATAAAAGATATCTTTTAGCTATAAAAAGTGGAAGTTTCAAAATATGGCTGAGGCTTAATTATTCTTTAACAGCTTATCAATATTCTCAATATAATCTAATGAATCATCAATAAAGAAATCAAGATTAGGGATAATCCTCAGTTGTTTTCCTTCGCGTAAAGCTAATTCATGACGAAATTCATTTCTTTTTTCTTTTATAAGACTTAGTATCTCTTCTTTGCCTCTTGGCGAGAAGATACTGACATATATCTTAGCTATCGAAAGATCAGGAGATATTTTAACAGCTGTTACTGTTATTAAAGCATTGGTAAAGTGGTGCGACATCTTAATAAAGATGTCTCCCATATCCTTTTGTATTAATCGGGATATTTTATTTTGACGTGTTGTTTCCATAGTTTACAAAATTACGCTTTATTTAGCTAATAATTGCTTTAATTGTATAAGAAAAGTAAATTATATTCAAAATAGTATTAATAAAAGGGATAAATCAACAAAAAGGGGTAAGTAATATTAATTATCTGTAACATTAATCTTCTATTTCTCCTGCTTTATCTCTTTGCAAACTTATCATTTCATCATTAAAAATCTCAAACTCGGATTTTAATTTATTAAATATAGTTTTTAACATTACTACACGAGGTTCAATATTGCTATCCTTTGAATTAATAATATCCATAGCAAGAAACTCAATTTCACGAGCACGCATTGCAGGTTCAACAAAGTTAACGCAAAAGCAACTGATAGTACCATTTAAACTGGAACTATAAAGTGCAACAGCCGTAAAATCCTTTTCATCAATAACTTCTTCAAGTTTATTAAATAGATTATATGACCCATCTTTGAAGTACATATCTATAATTTCACGCTGGAAATCAATCCCGTGTTCACTATAAAAAGCATTAAACCTATCTTTGTCAACATATACTGCCATATTGATATTATTAGCACTATGAATTAATCAAATTTCACAATACAAATTTACAACTATTTATTTAATAATTGGATTTATTATAATCTTTTTTATGAAAATTAATATAAGATTAATAAAAAGAATAGAAATTATGTGGTTTAAACATTCATTTATTATTGTGGAATACTAATAGTAAAAATACTACCTACACCTTCGGTACTATCAATGTTTAGTGTACCTCCGTGTTTCTCAACAAAATCTTTACATAAAATCAAACCTAAACCTGTACCTTGTTCGCCTTCTGTTCCGGTAGTTGTATATTTTTTATCCAATCTAAATATCTTATTAATATCATCTTTTGGAATTCCTATACCATAATCTTTTACAGATATCGTAAAGTTTTGTTTATTAGATTGAGCTATCAATTCAATTTTGCTTCCCTTATTTGAAAATTTAATCGCATTTGTTAATAAATTCCTAATTACGGTAACTATTATATTCTTATCTGCTACTACATTATCATCCGCAATATTAATATATTCTATATTTATATCTTTATGTTTTGACAGATTAGCTACTTGGCTGATTATATTTGTTAGCAACACATTTAAATTTATGTTTTCCATACTCATCTGCAAACTATTGGATTGCGACCTTGACCATTCCAAGAGGTTTACAAGTATTTCGTTGCCCAATTCTGCAGCATCACTAATATGTTTAGTAATCTCTTTAACTTCATTAAAGTCTAATTTATCAATATCTAATGCAAGTATCTCTGAATAACCTATCATTACATGAAATGGGTTGAGCAAATCATGGGCTATCACTGAAAAGAGTTTATCTTTTTGATTATTCAAATCCTGAAGTTTTTGTTCTGACTCTTTTAACTGTATATTAAGGTTGTGCAACTTATCTTCATTCTCTTTTTTTGCAGTTATATCGCGAAGAACTAGCAAACTACCGGTATAATTACTCTTTTTGTCCATTAAAGGAGTAATCATTACATCAAACCACTTAGAAATAGGCTTATCAATAAACACTTCTTCCCTCTTTTCAATTACTTTTATTTTCTCACTTATAAATGATTTTAAAATTGGAAGTGCTTCAGTTATCTTTGTTCCGGTAATATTATTATCAAATTTCAATACTAGCTTGCCGGCAGGATTTATATCAACTATTCTTTCGCTATTATCAAGTGTCAAAACAACATCACTCATCTTTTCGATCAAAAGATGACGGGCAACCGGAACCAAATCCAGAAATTGTTCGCGAGTAAGCCCTATAAAAATAAATATACCTGTAAAAATAAATCCAATTGCTGAAATATCAAGTCCTATTAAAGGACTTAATCTAATTGCATACAACAAAGTAGTGATAAACGGAAATATTCCTCCAATAATCAGATACCAGATCTGGCGTTTATAATTAGCAGGATAATTTATAAAAGAGGCAATAAGAATAATATCACCCAAAATCATTAATAAAAAGGCATAAAATGTAGCAACCCAAAACCATACTCCATGATAATAGATAAGTATATTGTTTTTATCAGGACTCCATTCAAAACCTGACCATAATAAATGGTGGTAGTCATTTGTAAAAGCCAGAAGCAAGGTAATAAACGGGATAATAACGAATAATGAAATAAATCTCTTTATAAAAACACTTGTTCTATTAGTAAAAGCTACAGTAAAATATAGAAATGATACGGCTACAAACATATTCCCAATATATTCGAACTTGGAGAATAATATCTTTAAATACATAGTTGGAGCAGATGCCTCAAAGGCTAACGACAAAGCCCATTCAGCTGCAAACAACATCATTAGCATAAAAGAAATACGCCCATTTGTATCCTTCTTTCTATACACAAATAGGGCAATAATTAAACAAATTAATGCTGTTATTATGTGAATAGGTGCTATATAGTTAAATTTCCAGTCAATATTCATTTGATTTAAGCAAAGTGTTACAGTACTAAAAACTTTTTTAGAACTTTTGCAACTACAAAAGTAGTTTAAAAACAAACACAATAATAAAAATAATACAATAAAATAACATTTTTAATTTCGTGACACGAATTTGGATGTGACAAATTATTTATTTCAAATTAATATTTATTTTTAATTTAGATGAAAGAATAAATTTTTAGATAAGCCACATTGTGTTTTCAAAACGATCTAAATATCTTAAAATAAGTCATCCCAATTTTCTGGGATAGGCTAACTTTTTCAAGGGAGGCATACACGGATTTCTGGGATTGCCTATAAATCCTAGGGAGGCATACACGGATTTCTGGGATAGGCTAACTTTTTCTAGGAAGGCATACCCGGATTTCTGGGATAGGCTAATTTTTTCTAGGAAGGCATACCCGGATTTCTGGGATAGGCTAACTTTTTATAGGAAGGCATACCCGGAAATCTGGGATAGGCTAACTTTTTCTAGGGAGGCATACCCGGAAATCTGGGATAGGCTAACTTTTTCTAGGGAGGCATACCCGGA
>JBAXLO010000075.1:0-18677 GCA_037134755.1 Bacteroidota bacterium
ATACATTAATAAAAAAACTGTTTTTATACGATAACCCTAGCCTTCAGGCTAGGGAGTTGAATTATAATAGGTTTCCGGCTTTAGCCATGATTTCAAAACATGTAAAAAATAAGAATCATGATATTAATGCTTATGATATTTATTTTTTTATCACCAAATGCTTATTTGTTGTGATAAAAGAGTAAATTTGCATTAAAATTTTCAATAAGAAACATGATATGACAAGGCTATTTATAACTACTTTTTTGATTATAATAAATATTTCTGTTTTTGGACAAAGAAAAATATTTGAACAGGAAAATACCAAACTTCAATATTATACTAGTAATTTAGATAATGAAGTAGATTCTTTTATTAAATTTCCGATAGGTATTCAGCAAAGAACGATTAAATTTTTTGAAAATTCAATGACTGATTTTGTTCAAAATATACATTTTACAACTGGATATATTAAAGATAATGAAATTCTTGATTCAAATATAATTGAAAAGAATAATAATACTATAAAAGATAGTTTAAATGAATTCGTATCAAAATTGGATTCTATAAAAGATAGTATTAAATATACTTTATGCTATACTTTGTCGGATACTACAATTAATATAAAGAAATATGAATTTATCTTATGTTTTAATGAAGATGAGCAGTTAATCTATTATGGATGGCCTGAAAAAGGTTATAATAAAAGACAGGATTTTGTAAATTTTGAAAAAAAAAGAAAAAAAGCGTTTAAAATAGCAAGGCAAAAGAGATATAAAACAAATATTTGTAAATATAATTTTGGTTTAAATCTTAATGAAGATAAAATCGGTTGGCATTTTGAATTCGTACAAAATGAGGAAAATTATAGAAAAGCTATTTATTCCAATGAATTAAATGTAATTGTAATAGATGCAAAATCTCTAGATGTTATAGAAGAATATATAATTGGAATGAATTCTATTGATTAAATTTAATAAAAGTGTAATTCTGTAAGAAGAAAAGTAATTTGTTATATGTAAAATATAATTTAAATAATTTTACCATTATGAAACACATTAATCCGCGAAATAGTATCACTGTAATAGCAATTTTAGTTGTACTAGCATTACTTTGGTATTTCAAAAGCAGCCATAAGCAAGAAACTGCAAATAAAAAAAGTTTTGATTCATTTATTCATAAATTAAATGTAATAAATCCGCCATTTGGAGGCCAAGATTACATGGATAAAGATTATCCTCCAAATAAAGAACTTAATGAAGAGTTTTCTTATTTTAGAAATGATTCTATGGACTGTTATTCGATTATTGGTCTTTTAAATGACACTTCTAATTTTTATGCTATTGCTTGGTATCTGGGAGCCGGTAATGTTCCTCCTTATATATCAACATTTAATAAATCGGGGATATTATTATCAGAAGCTCAGTTATATAATGAAAAATATCAGGGGGCAGACCCTGAATGCTCATGGACTGGATATTTTAGTATTGATAAAAATTTAAATATACTCTTAATTGATACTGTCACAGAAAGAAGAGCTGATTCAAATGATTATATTCCAACAAGATATTATATAAGTAAGGTTATTGGTAAGATCAACAAAAATGGTGTGGTAAAATATGGCAAGCCACTTATTTTTGATTTAGATATTAAGGATGCGGATAAGGATATGAAAAAATAGCTATACCTGACAGGATGAAAAACCTGTCAGGAGATTATTTTGTTTTCTTTTCATCCTGCCAAAGCAAATAATCAATATTTACACTTTTATTTTAATTGATTTTATGTAAATAGCTTAAAAACAGTTGTAATAAATAGCTGTATGTTCTTATTATCTTAAAATATTTATGAATTCAATCCTCAACTTCAATACACCTTCAAAACACGTTTCAAGTCGATCCTCAACTTCAATACTCTCTTAAAACACTTTTTAAGTCAATCGTCAACTTCAATGTTCTCTTAAAATACGTTTCAAGTCAGTCCTCAACTTCAATACTCTCTTAAAATTCGTTTTGAGTGCCTCCTCAACTTCAAGTCTGTCTTAAAATACGTTTTAAGTGACACTTCAACTTCAGGATTGACTTGAAACGAGTTTTGATGGTGTATTGAACTTCAAGTACGACTTAAAACCATTTTTAATGACACAAAAAATCCATAAATAGCATATAAATATGTTGATATATAATTATATAATAAATTTATCTAAAATCACACATAAATTATTTTGCAAAATAAAATAAATATAAAAATAATATTTTAAAAATAAATATTTTTTATGATGTAATATTCATAATTTAATTGTAATTTTGCAAAATAAATTAATTGTAAAGAAAATAATAAATTTAATAATAGGTTTAATAACAAAATCACAAAACAACAAATTATATGAAAAACAGTAACAATTATTATTTAAGACATTTATTAACGATAATATTATCGTTAGAAACTTATCCACAAGATGTAATTGATGCATTTTGCCAAGCATTTTACAATGCAGCTAATAGTCAACCGCTAGGCTCTCCGTTTCACGCTTTAGCAGATGCTTTAAATTTGGTATTAATACCTTATCATAAAGCTATTCAGATTACTGATATAAACAGAGGCGAAAAAAGCACAGATGTTAAGGTTATTAAGAATATGAAACAGTATATTATTGATAATTTATCTGATATTGAAACCAAAATAAACTTTATTACCCACACTAATTTAAATATAATACATGAATTAAAATTAGATATAAAATCAGTTTTTTATTCAGGAAGCGAAATTAATAAAAGGAAATATTGGGAAGAACTTCTTACAAATGTAGAACTTAAAACGCCAATAGTAAGTGTTTTGCCTCAGGTAAAAGCATTAACTGACGAAATATTGGGCTTGTATACAAATAAATCGGATGATAGTATTACAATTAGAGGTGATGTAACAAATAAAAACGTTTTTATTCAACCATTAAAAGAACAAATGCGTCTTTGTTTATTCAATACCTGTATTATATGTAATGATAATTTGAGTAAAGTAGCTGAGTTTTTTCTTACAGATATTATTGATGGGAAAGAAAAAGCAGCCGGTTATTTATATGTAAACGAATACCTATTAGATATTATTCATGGTATGTTCCAATGCTTTCCACAAGTAAAATTTGTAGCTACTAATACTTTTAAAGCAGAAAACCTTGGTTTGGGAGATGCAATGATTTTCCGAAGTGATACTGCCAATCCTACAAGTATTCCAAGTTATGCAAAATTAATAAAGGCAGGAGAAACAATTGAGTTTCCTGTCTCAAATATAGGTACAGATACACAATATTATTTAATAGTAGTTGCAGTTACTCCGGGAGTGGATACGCAAATTAAATTAACGGTTAAATAGAAGAAAAATAAATAATTACGAATTACGAATTACGAATTACGGGGTTGAAAGCAAAATTATGAATTACGAATTTTGAATTATGAATGAGAAAAGTAATTTCTAATTTTTGATACTTTTAAAATAAGTCTTTATCATTTATTTGGTGAAGACTTTTTTAATTATATTAATATAATGGATGTTATCCTAAATGTTAATTTCACGTTTTATAATTATTTTTTAGTATTTTTGAACTTTTTATCAGAAATTACATTATCATTATATGCTTAATACAAATAATACATTTAAAACAATTCCTCAACTTTTTGAAGAGAGTGTGTTGAAATATGCAAACAATCCCTTCTTAAAAGAAAAGAAAACTAATAGGTTTGAAGCTCTGTCTTATCAAGATACAAGAGATTATATCTATAAGTTTGCAGCAGGATTAATGAGTTTAGGAATTAATAAAGGTGATAAGATTGCTCTTATTTCCGAAGGCAGAAATGATTGGATTATTAGCGAAATGGGAATATTATATGCTGGTGCTGTTAATGTTCCGCTATCCGTTAAATTAATAGAAGCTTCGGAGATTAAATTCAGGATAAATCACTCGGAAAGTAGGATGATAATTGTGTCGCAAGGACAGGCTAATAAGGTGAAACTAATTAAAAGAGAATGCCCTTTAGTTGAAAAAATAATTTATCTTGATCCCCAAGAAACATACGACGATGATGAACTTTATTTTAAAGATATTTATAAATTAGGCGAAGATTTTCTGGCAATACAGGGTTCGGAGTTCGAAAAGAGATGGACAACCTTAAAAGGTGATGATCACGCTAATATCTGTTACACTTCGGGAACCACCGCCGATCCAAAAGGTATAATTCTTTCGCATAGAAATTACACTGCCAATGTTGAGCAAGCTTGCTCATTAATGACTATTCCCGAAGAATATACAACACTTTTTATCCTTCCTTTGGATCACTCTTTTGCACATACAGTATTTTTTTGTTTCATATATAAAGGAGCTAGTATTGCGTGCGTTCAGGTAGGCAAAACTGCTATGGAATCGCTTAAGAATATCCCGATTAATATAAATGAGCTGAAGCCGAATCTTATATTAAGTGTTCCCGCTTTGGCTAAGAATTTCAGGAAGAATGTAGAGAATGGAATTAGGAATAAAGGAAAGCTTGCCGAAACTTTATTTAAGATTGCAATCAAAACTGCCTATGTATATAATGCCGAAGGCTACAATAAAGGCAAAGCTCTCAGGGGTTTATTAAAACCTTTGGTTGATATGTTCGATAAGATATTATTTAAGAAAATTCGTGAAGGATTTGGCGGGCAGATAGATTTTTTTGTTGGTGGAGGCGCAATGTTAGATATAGATATTCAGCGTTTCTTTTATGCAATTGGTATTCCAATGATGCAGGGTTATGGGCTTACTGAAGCTTCGCCTGTAATATCAGCCAATGGTTTACTTAATCATAAACTTGGTTCTTCGGGGCGTTTGGTTACGCCAATTGAGTTTAGAATTGAAGATGATAATGGAAATACTTTGCCTGTCGGCGAAAAAGGAGAGATTGTTGTTAAAGGTGAAAATGTGATGATTGGTTATTGGAAAAACGATAGTGCTACTTCCGAAACCTTAAAAGATGGTTGGTTGCATACCGGTGATATGGGATATTTGGATACGGATGGTTATCTTTACGTTACTGGACGGTTTAAGTGTTTATTAATAGCAAATGATGGCGAAAAATATTCGCCTGAAGGCATTGAAGAAGCCCTAACTGAACATATCTCTTTTATTGATCAGATAATGCTCTATAATAATCAAAGTAATTATACTACTGCTCTTTTAGTTTTAAATAAAGAAGCTGTAAAAAGATGGTTTAAACACCATTCGCATTCACATAAGCATACTGATGAAGAAAATATAAAAATATTTCTGAAAGAATTGCAACACGATATTCTTAATTATCATAAAAAAGGAAAACATGAAGTAGTGTTTCCTGAAAGATGGTTGCCGGCAGCTTTTGGTATTCTTAAAGAGCCGTTTACTGAAGATAATCGTATGATGAATTCAACATTAAAGATGGTAAGAGGTCGAATAGCTGAACATTATGCTGAGTTGATTGCGTATCTTTATACTCCCGACGGTAAGGATGTATTGAATAGCTCGAATGTGCAAGCTTTGAAAAAGTTAATTGAATAGAATGCTTTTAAATGTTAATTTAATCAACAGTTAAATGAATAAAGTTAGGGACAGGAAACTTTATTTTATCTTCGGAATCGTTGTTGTTATCATTGGTTTAGCTTCACGCAAAGTGCCTTCACACTTACCATTAATACTCTCAAAATATCCCGGTGATGTCTTATGGGCCATAATGGTTTTTTTTGTCGTAGGCTTTCTGTTTACAACTATTACTACTAAAAAGGCAGCTATAATTTCGCTACTATTTTCTTTTCTTATCGAGACGAGTCAATTGTATCATGCACCTTGGATTGATACAATCAGGCATACTATTTTAGGTGCTTTAATATTAGGCTCAGGCTTTTCATGGTATGATATGTGCTGTTATGTTGTTGGGGTTTCAATGGGGTTTTTATTTGAGAAATATTTAATTAAGATCCATCCAACATCTTAATTTATAAGCATTCTTTCTTTTTATTTAATCAATGTAACTTTTTAAAAAGTTGAAACGTCATACTATAAATTTTTTAATAAATTAAAATCTTTATAAAATGAAAACAACAACGAAATTTATCATTGGTTTAATTATTTTAGCTTTAATAAGCACAACAAATGTAAACGCTGGAAATACACATCCTACTAAATTTGGTAAAATCTTTAAGAAAATTATTACTTATCCTGATTTTGCCAAGCAAAAGAATCTTGAAGGGATGGTAGTAGTTTGTTTTTCTTTGGATAGTGATGGCATTATACAGGTTAAAATGACTAGCGAAAGTGATGTAACATTGAAAGACTATGTAGTTAATAAACTAAAGAATCTAAAGTTATTTGCTAATCAAAAAAACAAAGAAGAAATAAATAAAGACGAATGTTATTACGTAAAGTTTGTATTTAAAATGGAGTGTGATTTCCCTATTTAATAAATTCTTTTAAATATATATAGATGGTTTTAAAATAGCCCGTGGATTTATTCATGGGCTATTTTTATAAAATTCTAAACCTTATATAAGGGAATGAATATTTTTTTATTGATTAATTAAATTGAATTTGTTCTTTTGTGTTTGTTCATAATAATATAAATAATCAATAAGCATAAAATCGAAAATTATAAGTACTTTTGCTAACTCAAATAAAACATAATGCAAATCAAAGAAAACTATTCATTAAAGTCGCTTAATACCTTTGGTGTTGATGCAAGAGCAAAATTTCTATACGAGTTAAACACAATAGAGGAAACCCAGAAAGTGTTAAAGTCAGAGGTCTTTCTTAACAATAAATTCCTGCTTTTAGGAGGAGGAAGTAATATTCTTTTCACACAGGATTTTGATGGGATAGTTTTAAAGATAAATTACAAGGGTAAAGATATTATTAAAGCCGACGAAAACCATGTGTATATAAAAGCTAATGCCGGCGAAACTTGGGATGACTTTGTTAACTATTGCACCTTTAATAACTGGGGCGGATTAGTGAACCTTACTAATATTCCCGGTAACGTAGGTACTTGTCCTGTACAGAATATTGGCGCATATGGAGCAGAAGTAAAAGATACAATTATAAGTGTCGAAGTTTTGAGAATAGAAGATGGCGAACTCCTTACTTTTACAAATGAAGAATGTAAGTTTGGGTATCGCAATAGTATCTTTAAAAATGAAGCTAAAAATAAGTATATAATAACTGCTGTAAATTTTAGATTAGATAAACATCCTAAGTTAAATACAACTTACGGATCAGTTAGCGAAGAGTTGGAGAAAATGCGTCTTACTCCTTCTGTTATCAACATAAGTAAAGCAATTGCAGTTATAAGGAATAATAAATTGCCTAATCCAAAGGTAAATGGCAATGCTGGAAGTTTCTTTAAAAATCCTGTAATTTCAAAAGAACATTTAGACAAATTGTTATTAAAATATCCTCGTATAAGATATTTTAAATCAGATAATGATTTTAAACTTGCCGCAGGTTGGTTAATTGAAAAGTGCGGAATGAAAGGCAAAGAGTTTGGTAATGCTGCGGTTCATCATAAACAAGCATTAGTCCTGATTAATAAATATAATGCTAAAGGCAAAGAAATTCTTGGTTTGGCTAATCTTATTCAGCAAAAAGTTAAAGATGCTTTTGGTGTTGAACTCGAAATTGAGGTAAACATAGTTTAGCATGTATAGATATTTTTTACTTATTTGTAGTTTATAAAACAGCTTTAATTTTAAGAACCCTTGATATTGCTGGGTTTCTTGAAAAAATGGTGTATATTTTTTTACATATTGCTTAGATTTTTTTGTTGAAAGACGATATTTTTTTCTCAAGAGGTCATTTTTATGTCAGAAGTGAAGATTTTTATTAAAATTGATTTTATTTTTTATGTCTGATTGCGATATTTTTTTCTCAAAGGGTAGATTTTTTTGTCAAAAGGTGATATTTTTTTAGGTGGATCGATATTTGGAAAATTTATGGAGGTATTTTTTTCTGAAATTTAGGATATTTTTTTGTTGAAAGACGATATTTTTTTCTTAAATCAGGATATTTTTTATTCAAAAGTGAATATTTTTTTCTCAAATCAAGATATTTTTTATTCAAAAGTGATAAATATTTTTAAAATCGGAGTAATTTATTTTTAATAGGATGTTTGTTTTTTATTATTTGGGGACGTGTGGGACTCTTAGGACTTGTATTTATTTCCTAAAGGGAAAATAATTTTATATTTTATGAGTTTTAAATTGAGATTTATTAATTCAGAATTTAAAAATGACTAAAAAACCTAAACCACATAACGAAATTTATACCCGATTAAAGAGATCAAAGACGCATGGTGTGGGTGTTTTTGCTATAATTGATATTCCTATTGGTACTTATATGTTTAATCATGATATTTCGGAATTGGTTTGGTTTAAGGAAGATGAATTGAATATTTCCTCATTATCCTTGCCTATTCAAAAATTATATAATGACTTTTGTATAGTTAAAAATGAGAATGGTGTGAAGAAATATGGTTGTCCTTCTTCGTTTAATAGTATGACGATTTCGTGGTATCTAAATGATTCAAAAACTCCTAATGTGGGTTGTGATAAAGATTATGATTTTTATGCTTTGCGCGATATAAGTGCAGGGGAAGAGCTTACAATAGATTATGATACTTATAGTGAAGAGTAAAATAACATTATTTTAACTTATTACAACATTATTATTTCAATTTAAATTGTACTTTTACAAAATATTTAAGCAAAAATAAAATATTAAAATTGTTGTAAATTTGGTAAATGGAAATAATTCATTTTAAATGATAAAAAGTATTCAAATAAAGAACTTTAAATCAGTAGTTGATTTGAAATTAGAATTAGGACAATTCAATGTCTTAATAGGTGAAAATGGATGTGGTAAAACAAATATACTTGAAGCTATTGCTTTTGGAGCTGCTTCAAATGCCGATAAATTAGATTATGAATTTTTAGGTAATAGAGGCTTAAGAGTTACAGAAAATGATTTTATGTTTTCGGCTTTTGAAAATGGCAAGAAGAAAAAAGCTATTGAGATTGATTTTATAGATGACCAAAATAAAGCATATCCTGTAAATTTATCTTATGAAGGTAGCCCTTTAAGTTGGATAAATACTAATAAAGAAATAGCATATAAAGAGATTGATAAAATTTTTAAAGAAATATCATCGGGAAATAAAGAAAGTTTAAGTAACTTAGCTGATACAGTTAAAGAAAAAAGTTGGATTTCTGCAATATCAGATATGTTTAACGAAATTTCTACTGATAAAAATTCGGTTACTATTTTTAGTAGCCTTTATAAAAGCATAATAGAGAATTTATTTAATAATCCTTATATTGCAGATTTTATAATTTATAATCCTGAACAAACATATTTAAGAGATTTTCGTGCAAGTACTCAAAAATTGCCTTTTAGCTCAAAAGGTGAAGGTTTATTTCAAGAGTTAAAAAAAATATCAAAAAATAAAAAGAAATCAAAACAAATAAATGAAATAAAAAACTTATTGGAAGTTATTGATTGGTTTGAAGATTTTACTATTCCTGGCGATCTACTTTCAAATGAGTTTACTCTAAAAGTAAAAGATAAATATTTGAATAAAAAGTTAGATTATTTTGACCAAAGAAGCACAAACGAAGGCTTTTTATTCCTACTTTTCTATTTTACATTATTTGTTTCTAAAGAAACACCTCCCTTTTTTGCTATAGATAATATAGAAGCTTCTTTTAATCCTAAATTATGCACAAAAGTAATTCAAACACTTTCTAAACTTTCAAATAAAATGAAAAAACAAGTGATTACAACTACACACAATCCAGCTGTTTTAGATGGTTTAGATTTAAAAAATGATAATCAAAGACTATTTGTTGTTAGTCGTAATATAGAAGGACATACAAAAATAAGAAGAATTGAATATAAAGCTGACCGAAACATCTCTTTATCTGAAGCATGGCGTAAAGGTTATATTGGTGGATTACCCGATAATTTTTAAGATTAAAATATTATGGAAAAAACTTTTGGTGTAATCTGTGAAGGTCCATCTGACTATAATGTTATAAAAAAAATTGTTGAAATATACTTTAAAGGTGAGGATGTATATTTAACATGTAAGCAACCTGAAATTCATTCATCAGGAAAACAAAAAGGGACTGGTGGATGGTCATTAGTTTTAGAAGCATGTAAAAATAATACTATTAAAGATATATTGGATTTTAACAATTATGTTATAATCCAAATTGACACTGACCATTCACAAGATAAACCATTTGATGTACCACATGTTGATAATAAAGGAAAAATTAAATCAAATAATCAATTATATAAAGATATTGTTGAGAAAATAAGTTCTTTGATTATTCAACCAGAAATTATAGCAAAAAAGAACAATATATTATTTGCAATCTGTATTCATTCAACTGAATGTTGGTTACTTCCAATTTTATATACTGACAATAGAAAAGAACATACCAATAATTGCATAACTGCTCTAAATATAGCAATAAATAAGAAATATAAAGGCAAAACAGTTTTAACTAAGAAAAATAAAAATGAAGATTCAGGAATAAAAATTTATAAAAAAATTATGTCTGAGTGGAAAGATAAATCAGATGTTGAAAACACATCTAAACATAACATTGGGTTTATGAATTTTATCATTTCATTGAATAATGTTAATAAAATTTAATGAAAACACAAAAGTGAATACATTTAATCATTACAATACAAACAACTTAACGCAATAATAAATGACATTGAAAAGAATTTTATTATTGTGTTTTATATGTTGTGCATTTGCTGCAAATGCTCAGGATATGGAGTATTTTGTTAAACTGGGTTTGCAGAATAGTCCTTTGCTTAAAGATTATCAAAATCAGATAAACCAAAGTTTTATAGATAGTTTGTTGATAAAAGCTGATAGCAAACCTCGTATTGATGGAAATGCACAGATATTATTTC
This sequence comes from Bacteroidota bacterium, assembly GCA_037134755.1. Classification (GTDB taxonomy): domain Bacteria; phylum Bacteroidota; class Bacteroidia; order Bacteroidales; family JACABE01; genus JBAXLO01. The sequence goes on from JBAXLO010000075.1 coordinate 10,961, forward strand.
AACCTTTTTCTGACAATTTTGGATATGATAATGCAATTACTAATGGTGGTAATTATAATGCTTTGGTAAGTGTTTCGCAAGTTATTCTTAATCGTAAGATACTTGAATCGAGATATCAGGATGTGAACTTACAAAGACAATCTGTTGCTAATACTTCAAAGATTACAGGAAATGATGTTAGAAAACTAATCGTTTCTAATTATCTTACTGCTTATTCTGATTATTATGAATTGAATTTTAATACTGATTTCCTAAAGTTATTGTATCAACAAAAAGATATTTTAAAGAATCTTGCTGAGAAAGGTATCTATAAACAAACTGATTATCTTTCGTTTCTTATAGAAATTCAGAATCAGGAGATGCAGATTCTTCAATTAACTAATCAATATAAAAAAGATATTCATGCTTTAAATCAGGTTTGTGGTATAAGTGATACTAAGAAATACGATTTGGTTTATCCTGAACTTAAGAAACAAAAGAATACTGATATAAGTAATACTCCACAAATGTTTCAGTTTAGATTGGATAGTTTGAAACTTGTAAATCAAAGAGCGATTGTAGATAATAAATATCGTCCAACTGTAAGTTGGTTTGCTGATGCAGGTTTCCTAAGCAGTGATGCTTCACAAATATATAAATATCCAGGGTTTAGTGCGGGTTTAAATCTTAATTTTCACCTTTATGACGGCAGACAACGTCAATTAAATTATCAGAAGTTAAGCATTCAGGAAACTACAAGAAACTATTATATTGAGGCTTATAAAAAGCAATATAATGAACAGTTGAATCAGTTAAATGAAATGCTTTTATCAAATACTATTATGGAAGAACAATTGAAAAAGCAACAGGCAACTGCAAATGAATTGATAGATATATTTAAATTACAGTTGAATGTGGGGAATGTTTCTGTGACGGATATGATAAATGCTGTGAAGAATTATGTGAACATTAATAAGACTTTGAATCAGCTAAAGATAAACTCTTTGCAAATGATAAATGAGTATAATTATTTGATGATGGAGTGAGACCTCTCCTAAATCCTCTCCAAAGGAGAGGACTTTAAGAACCTCACCCCGACCCTCTCCTGGGAGGAGAGGGAGTAAGGCAGGGAGGGATTAGATTAAGGGTTATTAATTAGAAACAAAAACATTAATAAAGATTATGAAAAAGACTTTTAAAACATATATATTGCTTCTTACTCTATTTACAATCTCCTTTATTGGTTGTAAACAAAAGGATAAGGAGGAGAATGAAGCAAAGCAAGGCACACCTGTAACGGTTTGTTCTATTAGTAATGAGGCTATGTCGGATTACTTTGAGTTGAATGCTGTTTCTTCTTATCTTAAAAAGAATAGCGTAAGGGCTATTATTGCCGGAACTGTTGAACAAGTTGAACTTAATATTGGTGATAAAGTTGAGAAAGGTCAATTGCTTTATACTATTAGAACTAAGGAGGCTGCTGCTTTATCTAACAGAAAAATTAATGCTGATACAAGCTTTAATTTTAATGGCATTATTAAGATTGTTTCTCCAAAGACAGGTATTATAAGTTCTGTTACGCATCAAAAAGGAGATTATGTTCAGGAAGGTGATGAACTGGCTGTCGTTGCTGAACAAAACAGTTTGGTTTTCCTTATGCAATTGCCTTTTGAAATGAAGAATATGGTTAAAGCAGGACAAGTTTGTAAAATTATTTTGCCTGATAATAATTCGTTAAATGGTAGTATACAATCTAATCTTCCTGTGATGGATATGGCTTCGCAAACGCAGAATATAGTTGTAAAAGCTGAATCAAACACAACAATACCTGAGAACTTAGTTGCAACAGTTCGTATATTAAAAGACTATAAGAAACAATCGTTAGCATTACCTAAAGAATGTATATTAACTAATGAAACTCAAAACGAATTCTGGATAATGAAACTTATTAATGATTCTACAGCCGTTAAGATTCCTATTAGGAAAGGCATAGAAACAAAGGAAAAGATTGAAATAACTGATCCTGTTTTTACAGCTAATGATAAGATAATATTGACTGGTAATTATGGTTTGGAAGACACTGCAAGAGTTACTATAATAAAGAAATAATGAAGAACTTATTTCATTCCTACAAGCACCCTATTACATTATTATTAGTAATAATTATTGTATGTGGAACCTTCTTCTACAGCAAAATGCAGGTTTCTTTATTCCCTGAAATTACTTTCCCTAAAATAAAAATAATAGCTGACGACGGTGAACAACCTGTTGATAAAATGATGGTTTCTGTTACACGACCATTAGAAAATGCTATCAAACAAGTACCAGATGTAAAACTTATAAGAAGCACAACCAGCCGAGGAAGTTGCGAGATATCAGCATTCTTAAACTGGCATTCAGATATCAATCAGAGTTTACAAATGCTTGATATTCGTTTAAATGAAATTAAGAATCAACTTCCGCCTACTGCTCAGATTCAGGTACAGAAAATGAATCCTGCTATACTTCCGGTTATGGGTTTTGCTTTGGAAAGTGACACTAAAACTCCTATTGAACTTAATTTGATTGCTAATTATATTATCAAACCTTACATTTCACAAGTTGAAGGAGTAGCACAAGTAGGGATTGTTGGCGGAAAGACTAAAGAATTCCGAATAGTTTTGAAGCCACAGAATATGAGTGCCAATGGTATTACTCCCGATATGATAACTACTGCTTTTAATCAAACTAACTTTATTAAATCAAACGGTTACCTTGCTGATTATCGTCGCTTGTATTTAACCGTTACTAATTCGGGTATTTATAATCAGAATGATCTGGAGAATATTATTATTAAAAATAATAAAAGGATTATCCGACTAAAAGACATTGCGACTATTGAAATTAAAGAAAAGATTGAATACACCCGCGTTAATGCTAATGGACGGCAGGCTTTACTTATTACTGTTCTGAAACAACCTGATGCAAATATTGTTGAGCTTTCAAAAAACTTAAACGAGAAATTAGATGGCTTAAAGAAGATATTACCAAAAGGAGTTAAGTTGTCTTCTTATTATAATCAGGCTGACTTTGTTAATGATTCCATGCATAGTGTGGGTGATAGTTTATGGTTTGGGTTGTTCCTTGCAATTATAGTTGCAATACTCTTTCTTCGTTCTCTAAAAGCAAGTATCACAATCCTTATCACTATCCCTTTAACATTATTATTGAGCATTATAATATTATATAGTATAGGCTACACTTTAAATATAATGACTGTTGGAGCAATTGCTGCTGCAATAGGTTTAATAATAGATGATGCGGTTGTAGTTATAGAACAGATTCACCGAACTCATGAAGAGAACCCGGGATTAAGACCTAAGTTGTTAATAGGACAGTCTGTTCATTATTTATTCCCTTCTATGGTAGGGTCTTCTATTAGTACTATCGTTATTTTTATTCCTTTTATATTGATGGGTGGCGTTGCCGGTGCTTACTTTAATGTGTTGACCAATACTATGATCATTACATTGGTTTGTTCGTTCTTTGTAACGTGGATAGGTTTGCCGGTTATCTATCACCACTTAGCTGACTCAAGATTTTTTCGTCATAGGAAAGAAAGAATTGAGATAATTAAAGTGACGAAGACTCAACGTTGGGTTGCTTATTTTATTAAGAAACCTTTGATTAGCATTTCTATTATTGCATTCCTGATACTGTCTATCTTTTATATTATTCCTAAGATTGAAACAGGCTTTCTGCCCGAAATGGATGAAGGTTCTATTGTTTTGGATTATACTTCTCCTCCCGGAACTTCGTTGGATGAAACCAATAGGATATTACATGAGGTTGAAAAGATTATCACTAGTATTCCCGAATATGAAAGTTATTCGAGGAGGACTGGTGCACAGATGGGTTTCTTTATTACAGAGCCTAATTATGGTGATTTCCTGATTCAATTAAAGAAAGACAGGAAAAGAAGTACGGAAGAAGTTATTGATGATATTCGTAAGAAAGTGGAAGCTTCGCAACCTGCTTTAAGGATTGATTTTGGACAGGTTATTAATGATATGCTTGGTGATTTAATGCATTCTGTTCAGCCTATCGAAATTAAAATATATGGTGATAATCAGGAAAAGTTGCATGCTATTGCTAAGCAAGTAGCTGAAAAAGTTTCTAAAGTTGAAGGTACTGCTGATATTTTTAACGGTATTACGATTGCAGGTCCTTCAATAGAGATAAAGCCAGATGAACGTAAGTTATATCAGTTCGGAATAACTCCTGCCAATCTTCAATATCAGATGCAAACGCAATTGGAAGGAAATGTTATCGGAAGTATCCCCGAAAGGGAACAATACACTGATATTCGCATGGTTTATCCTAATCATGGACTTACTAATGCTGAAGATTTGAAGAAACAGTTTATATTTATGCCTGACGGAAAACTTAAACCTGCTTCAAGCTTTGCTACTGTTGAGATTAAGCAGGGAGCTGCTGAAATGGTTAGAGAGAATCTGCAGTCTGTGGCAATAGTTACGGGGCGTTTGAACAACCGCGATTTAGGCAGCACAATGAATGACATTCAGGCGACTGTTAAAGCAATTCCTTTGCCTAACGGTTATTATATTTCGTATGGCGGTGCTTATGCTGACCAAAAGAGTTCGTTCAACGAATTGCTCTTAATCCTTATATCTTCTAGTTTATTGATATTTGCGTTGATGCTTTTCTTATTTAAAGATATAAAAGCAGCCACTAGTATCTTCATAATTGCAATATTGGGAGTTGCCGGCAGTTTAATAGCTTTATACCTTACGCATACCCCTTTAAACGTTGGCAGTTACACAGGTTTAATTATGATTGTAGGTATTCTTGGTGAAAATGCTATCTTTACAACGCAACAATTCTTTACCAAACTTGAAACCGAAAGTGTTGATGATGCTTTAATCTATGCAATTTCTACTCGTTTACGCCCTAAGCTTATGACTGCATTGGGCGCTATTATTGCATTGATGCCTCTTGCTTTGGGAATAGGTACGGGTGCTCAGATGCATCAGCCTTTGGCTATTGCAGTTATTGGTGGCTTTTTATTTGGATTACCTCTGTTACTTATTGTATTTCCTTCTATTTTAAGAATTGCATTTAAGAATCATAAAGCTAAGCAGCTTGAGGAAGAAAATTAATAGTATTCATCATTCTTACTATCTTTGAGTGGAGTAGGAGTGGTTTATTTATTCTTATATCTTTACTTACTATAATCTGATAAATAATTAAACTTTGAGTTTGCTTCATTTCCTTCGTTTTAACAAGGTGATTCTCTTAATAATGTTCTCGTTTTTTTATTTTAATGTTAATAATGGAAAAGATTTAGTATTTTTACCGAAAATAATATTAATACTTTAAACATGCGAAAACTATCATTTATACTTCTGTCAGTACTCGTTTTAAATACTTTTAAGATGTCAGCTCAAAATATTGTTACCACCTCAAATGTTAGTGGCAAGCTGATTAAATTTCCTGTGCCAAACTCTCAATATAAAGAGGTTGGTGATGCACAACGTTATCAGTTTGCTTCATTTTTGCCTTCGTCCAATAGTATGCTTTGTATTTATCTGGATACTTTTGATATTACAAAACTTGTTAATCATGAAAACGAAAATATTAAGATGGAGACCTATATGTTTGTTGAAATCAATAAGAATCTTATTGATAGTGATTGTAGTGATACTAATTTTATAGAAGTAAAGGCAGAGGCTTTGCAATTGCTTAAAGATGATACCATACAATTGTTGGATGATGCTAATAGTTTTTTAAAAGAGATTATTGATGAAAAAGAAGATGTAAAACTTAATCATCTTAAGAACTTAGGTATTATATATGATACCAAAGAATCATGTGGAATGTTGATGTCGTTTGTTGTAAAAAACGGAAACAAATCAACAAAGAAATTATGCTCTGTTAACTATTTAAGGCTAAACAATAGATTAATATATGTGTATGTTTATGCTACCTTTACTGATATTGCCCAAGTAAAATGGATTAAAGAAACTTCTGAATCCTGGGCTAAAGCCATCCTTGGTGCAAATTAAGAATTAACAATTACGAAGATTAATTAAGAATTAAAAATTAAGAATTAACAATTAATTATGAAGAAGATAGTTTTTGTTTTTTTAATAGTGATTGTTTTTGGTGGATTAAAAGCATCTGCACAGGAAAATATGAATGTAGTTGAAGTTGACACTACTAATATAAATATTCCACTTCCAAGTAATGAGTTTTATGAGATTGGTGAAAATTTAAGAGAGACATTAAAATCTTTTGTACAATCTTTTGATAAATTACTTTGTTTTTATTTTGATAGTTCTGATTATAAAATATCAATATATAAAGACATTGACTCTATTATTTTGAATAAATATATTCATATTGAAAGTCCTCCACAATCTGAAAGAAATGATTTAAGAGAAGAACGAATATTAAAGTTTAATAATACTATATTGAAGTCGAATATTGCCGCTATTAAACATGAAATTGATAGTATTAATAAAATTATAGAAGATACTAAACTTATAGTAAGCTATGATGATTATAATAGTATAGGAACTGATGGATACTTATATCAAATTAAAGATGCTGGAGGAAAGTATGTATATGAAATTGTTAACAAATATTCTAAGAATTATAAATCATTAAGTACTATTAATGCTATTATTGTTAAGAAGAAGTTATTATATTTTGAAGTTTACTGTGAGTATAAAGATGTTGAAAGCATCAAATGGATAACTGAAATTTCTGAATCTTGGGCTAAAGCCATCTTAAATGCAAATTAATAATTAACAATTAAGAATTAACAATTAATAATGAAGAAGATAGTTTTTGTATTTTTAATGGTGATTGTTTTTGGTGGATTACATGTTTCAGCACAGCAAAATATAACTGTTGTTGATGTTGGAGGTGTTAATATTAATATACCTACACCTAGTAAAGAATATATTGAAGTTGGTAATAATTTGCGTGACACATTAAGTTCTATTGTTCGTGATACTGATAAACTACTTTGCTTTTATGTTGAAAGTCCTGAATATAAAAAATATGTAAATAATTCACACGACTCATTAAATATGGATAAGTATATATTTATTTATAGTTCTATACAATCTATAAGGAATGATTTTAGTGAGAACAGAATTTTAATGTTTAATAAGAACATAATAGAAACTAATATATCAGTTGTTAAGAATGGTGTTGATAGTTTGAATAAAATTTTAGTAGATTCTAATCTCTTAGTTAGTTATAATAATTATAATAGTATACATACCAAAGGTATCTTTTATCATATTAAAGATGCTGGTGGCGAGTTTAAATATGCAATTGAGAATAGATTTTCTAAGAATTATAAATCTTTAAGTACTTTCAACAGTATCATTGTTAAGAAAAAATTGTTGTACTTTGAAATTTATTGTGAGTATAAAGATTATGAAAGCATCAAATGGATAGCTGAAATTTCCGAATCCTGGGCAAAAGCCATCCTCGAAGCAAATAAGTAAAAAATAATTATGAATGATGAATTATGAGTTATGAATTGATTTCCTCAATTATTAATTGTTAATTTTTAATTATTAATTCCTTTTTGCCTTCAAAAATCGGTTTCATAACAAACGGCGTGCCAAAGTTGATTTTTTGATGATTTTATAATTGTCGCAATAATAGCTAGTTGTGAAGCAAAAATGGGTTTCTTAAATCTGCAAAGCCCTAGTTGAAA
>JBAXLO010000076.1:0-18603 GCA_037134755.1 Bacteroidota bacterium
AAGAATAGTATCAAACTTTCGCTACTCATATTCGAACAAAATTAGATTATCAATTTGAAAAATTCTGACTGCAATATTACTAATAATTTTCGTTTAATTCCAAATTATTTTTCAACTTTATTGTTTGTTGTTTATGAGAATATTATTATAGCTATTAACATAAATCTCTCAAATGCTTCTTTTATTTTTAGGCCTAAATAGGTACTGTTTGTCCTAATTAATTAGAATTTGTTAAAAAAATAACTGGTTTTTCAGGATAAAAAATAATCCAAAACTTTACTCATTAATAATTACTCTTATTTTTATAACCAAAGCTCGGGTTTAAATATAAAAAGAGAAGAAAAAAATAAGTTTACTAGTAAAGGCTCGAACCAGTCAAAATTACTTTATAATTAAATACAGATAAATTTAAATGTTTTTTCTGCTTCCAGAACGCTCCGTACAACCGGTTGACAACTCCGTTTAAAAGATTGACAATAAGCTATAATTCAGAAATCATAATTATTTAACAACTTTCTGAAGGGTTTTCAAATCTAATTCGTAATGCTCTTCACCATCATTTTTAATTACCCAAGCTGTTTTCTCAAGTACATAATCGATAGCATAATATTCAAAAGGAATTATTACTTTATTATTAAGATCAATTACACCCCACTTGCCGCCTTTTTTAACAGTAAGTAAACGATCGCCACCCCATGCATCGTCATACATGAAAGGTATTACAGCTTTGCCCGTGCGGTCGATATAACCCCATTTGCCAGCCTTATCTTTTTTGGCAACAGCCACATTAAGTTTATCCGAATAGCTTTCGATCATATAATATTCAAATGGTACGATGGTTTCGTTCTTTAAATTAACAACACCACAAGTATCATTTCGCCCAACAGGCCACAATCCATTAGATATTCTCTTTGACCAGAAAGCATATTGAGGAGCAATAATCTCTTTGCCTGCTTCATCAATAACTCCTACCTTGGAAGCGTTCTCCTCCCCTACTACCAACACATGATCAAGAGGATAATGTTCCATACGCCCATATTTTAAAGGTATCACTTCTTTGCCGGTAGTATCTATCAGCCCGAATTTGTAATCATACTCCCCTGTCTTTATCTTAACCACCGACAAACCATTCTCGAAACCTGAAGCATTATCATACTTACAAGGCACCACTTCTTTGCCTTCCTGATCAATAAAACCATACTTATCATTCTTATCAATAACATATGAGATACCTGTTTTATAACCAAAATTAAAATCCACCTCTTTGTATTTAGGCTTTACAATATAATCGCCATCAGCATTTATAATACCATAAAGACCGGATTGTTCATCCTGTTTTGAAGTGTTTTGAGCTGTACTATTAAGATGTATAATAACAAAGCTAATCAACAGTAGTAAAAGATTTTTTGATTTCATAATGCCTTAGATTTTTAATTTATTAAATGTATTATTTTGATTATTGAAATTTCGAGTAAAATTACTAATAAATTTAACACCTCAAAATAAAAAAAATAAAAAGCTTTTATCATTTTAATGATTAAATTAAAAGTGCCAATTGGACGTAAAAAGTAGATTGTAGGTAGTAAAAAGAAGTCTGTGGAAGTAAAAAGCAGCCCATTTATATTAAAAGTAGTCGATTATTACCGAAAGTAGCCGGTTGGGAGTACAAAATAGTTGATGAAAATCAAAAGGAGCCGATTAATATAGAAAGTAGCCGATTAAAATGAAAAGTAGCCCATTAATATAGAAAGTAGCCGATTAATATCGAATGTAGCCGGTTAAAAGTCAAAAGTAGCCCATTAATATCCAAAGTAGCCCATTAATACGGAAAGTAGCCCATTAATATCCAAAGTAGCCCATTAATACGGAAAGTAGCCGATTAATATTGGAATTAGCCCTCTTTTTTTCTTAAAAATAATTTTATCTAAAGCATTATAATTAAATTGATATTATTTTAACCTTAAATCCGCAAGTGTTGACTTAAGATAATGATTGTTAAATGACAAAACCTAACAGGTTTTAAAAACCTGTTAGGTTAAATTTCAATTAGTTAAATGTAAATCTACAGATATTAGTCATTAACAAACTATTCGGACAAACCTTTAATAATAATTGGTTCGCTCATTTTGGAATGACCTCCATCAGAAGTCATTGCTTTGATAGTATAAGCGTTTCCTTTAGCTGTATTTTTATCAAAAAAAGTTTTTTCGGAAGTTTGAGCATATTGTATAAGCTGTCCCTTTTCATTCTTCTTATAAATCACAAAATAAACTTCTTTATTAATAAGAATAGGATAATCCCATTTGAGTTGAACTTTCTTATCAATAATATTAGCAGTTATATTTTGGACTAATGGCCTGATACCACTATCATAAGGCTTGCCATAAACTGAATGAGCATAGGTTGAGTAATTATTGCTTAAATCAACTGCTCTCATCGTATAATAATAAGTAGTGCCGGCATTTACATTAGAATCAATAATCATAGTATTATTTGAATTAAATTTAAGATAAATCCTATAATTTGAATCCAAATCTGTTTTGCGATAAAGAATATGTTCTTTTACATCTTTGCTGACACTGGGCACTATGTGCAACTCAATCAGCTTATCATTAACTATAACATCATTAAAAAGAGGAGGCACAGGCGGTATGGTATCGGGCCTAATGACTGCAATTATATCTGAAAACACAGATTGATTATAATTAAAATCTAAAGCTTTTATTCGATAATAAATTTTAGGTGTCAATGAGTGTAATGTAACAGTATCAATATAAATAAGCTTAATTTTAGTAGTGTCATACTTATCATTTAAAAATGCTTCTTCAATAACCGAAAACTCATGTTCGGGACTATTGGCTTTGAATAATCTATAACCTTTCAAATCTTTTTCAATTCCTTTTTTAACAGTCAAAGTAACCACCCCTAAAGTATCGATAATAGCCGATATAATCTCAGGCTTTGCGGGAGGAATGCTATCAACCAAAGCTACATATGAAGGATATGAATAACTAATATTGCCGGCAGTATCCAACGCATAAACGATGTAATAATTTAAACCTTCGGTATTGAAAGTGGTATCGATATACGACCTGACAGGGGCTGCCAAAATAGTTTTGTTAAGAATAGTAAAATTGCCGGTATCTCTATCGGAACGCGCTACAATAAACCCTCTTAAATCGCTTAAATCACCATATAAATCCCAAGTAACTTGCACTTCTTTTGGTTTAATATGTGTGGGCTGCTTAATAATAGGCTTATCAGGAGGCGTTAAATCTCTGGGCATACCCTTAACCTCCGCAAAAAGAACCTTATCACCAAAAGAAGTAGTCCCGTAAAATCGATATTTATATGTTTTGTAATTGATAACCGAATCGTCCATAAAAGAACCATTAGTAGGGCCATCGAATCCACTACCTTGAGTAGCATAGAAAGGGATAGTATTTAAAGGTTTGAACAATGTTTCGCCCTCCTCAGCTCTTTCAGCGAAATAACCTGCTAACTCAGGTTTAGAAGCCCAAACAAATGACAATCTTTTATCGCCTGGATAAACAAAGACTTCGTTTTTATACAAATCAGCATCTAAAACTGCTTTAAGAGTAACATTGCCATTTTCGATCTCATAAATTGGTGATTTTGCATTTAAAGTTATACGATAAACATACGTTTTACCTTCTTTCACAGTATTATCAAAAACACCCAGACCAAGAGCAATAGCTACTTTTGCGTTTTTAATTGCCGTCATTACGAATACTGAATAAATCATATCCTCTTTGTTCTTTTGTTCGTTAAGTTCACCTATGCCTTCATCGAGATTTATACTTTTTTTATCAGTTTTAGAATCAACAAATAAAAAATCCATAGCTAATTCGAGATCTGATTTAGTATCTAAATTCATTTCATTAGCTATCAATGTGTCCCAAACCGCTCTTGAATACGCTTTTATAGTATTAATCTTCTGAAAATTATTTGAACCAGCTTCGCTTCTTTCAACAGTATATGAATTGCCAAAACCCAACATAAGAATGGTTTTGTTATCAGGAATCCATCTAATTTCAGCAGCTGCATCTTTATAACGTGCAACTACTGCAATCTTACACTTGCCAGCATTTGATTGTGCAATTGTATAATAAGGAATAAGTATTAAGATAAGAAATATAAATGTTATGCTATTTTTTTTCATAATAATTAGTTGTTTGTTTGTCATTTTTTTAAGTTTAATATTATTGATTACCTCCAGGTCCATTATTGTTTACTTGTACAACATTAGGACCTGTTCTGAAAACAAAAGTTTTAGTTTCAGTAATAGGAACTGCTGCTCTTGTAGTGGCATTAACCCAATTGCCACTAATTAACTCTTTGAGAGTAGCTGTAACAATAAACTTATAATACATATTAACCGTTAAACCATTAGCATGATACGTAACAGGATTTGGATAGTTAGGAACGGGAGGAGGCGGCACATCTGATTGTATTATATATGAATGAATATTGCCGTTATTAGATATCATATTATTGCCACTGTTGACATTTAAAATTATTGGAGAAACATTGCCAATTGAAATTGCATTGGCACCAAAAGGAACAGGAGGTGCTATAATATAATATTGAATCTCTCCAATATTATTAGCTTGTGAATAGAGTGTTTTAGGAGCCCATGCACCATTTGCATTCTGAACTTCAATTGAAGTAGCAGTAACTAATTTAAAAGTTCTATTTTTTGCAGTACCATCACCTTCGCTTTCAGTTACATCAAACACTTGATTAGGCGTCAATGAATACTTTACATTAATTGTTGAAGTTATAGGAAAATTAAAGGCTGAATTAGGAGCAACATATTGTATTAGATTATTCTTTAAATCAGCTGCTTTATCTTGCTGAGGTGTATTAGCAGTTACGACTGCACTACCAGAACAATCAGTTCCATATTCAAAATATTTACTCCAATGTTGATCAATTAAACCATTAAATAAACTAATCTGACCGCTAACATTTCCATATAGAAATACAGGGTTAGGGAATTTTCCTACAAGCCAAGCCCCTGTTTTAATTGTAAATAAATTCCAGTTTTTATCACTACAATAACAGCAGAAATGATCACCTTTAATAGACGAAGTTAAACTAAAGTAAAGCCCCAAAGCACCTGTTGCACGATAACTATTTATCCCAAAAGAACTGAATGATCCACAACTACTATATTCAAGAAAAGCTAAATCAACTTCTGCTCCTGCTAAAAGATCAGCATTAATACTCCATTGTCTGCAAACACCTTTGAAAATATTTTCATTAAAGTTTTTATTAAAAGTAACTCCAACACCTAAAGCTACACCTTTACCGGTAGCTGTATTTCCAACTGTATTAGGAGCATCAGCACCACCAGTAGAATGATTAACACCAGGATAACCTCCTATTGCATTAAAATAATTATTCTTAAAATTTTGAGTAAACCCATCAGGAACATCATTTCCCAAATCGTTACCAAACATAAAATAGGAATATAAATTAACACCAAAAACTTTTACGGTGTTGGGATTATTGGGCACACCACATTTAAAATACCATTTATTAATACGACCATCCACATGAAGAGCTAAAGCTATAGGATTGACAGTTGTAATATCGGGAGCCGCATTTATAGTTAAAGCACCTGACAGGTTAAATATTTTTGTAGGGAAGGTGTAATTTATCGCAACACCACCTAACATTTTAGCATTAGCTCTTTGAGTTAGTTTTGCAGCAACCCAGAAATCTCCTGTAAAGCCAATCATAGTTAAACCACCTGTATTTGCATCAAATTGAGCAGTAATAGCAACATCAGCATTAAATGTTTCAACTTTTGGATAAGTTCCAATAGTTGCCTTAGCCATTAATCCTAAACTACTCTTCTTAGGTGTAAATTGATATTTAAAACCAACAGCGGGAGCAGTTCTTTGTACAGTATGAGCCTCCATATTATAAAAAGCACCACCACCAAATCCATAAAAGCCTACACCTGTAAGGAAAGGAATTCCTGGTGAAAACATTGCATCTGCTTCCACTCTCCAATATCTGTAATATTGATTATTATTCAAATATAACGTATTTCCGAACTGTACTAAGGCATTAACCTGTAAGGAAACAGAGGTAAATGTAACTCCTAAAGTAGCCAGAAAACCATCGCCAAACATTGGATCATTATCATACATTTTTAAAGCTCCATAAATCTTTACAGCAGGCAAATCAGCATGAACAGCAATACTATCTACAAACACACCTTTGAATTTAGGTGAGAATTTTCTAGCTGTCTTGTCAAGATCAATTGCAAAAGCAGCACCTAAAGTGGTTGTACCACCAATATCTTCAGTAAGATTTGCAACTACATCAATTAATATTGCTCCTTTTAATAATTCTATATTTGGATTTGCTAAAGTTGCTTTGGTTAATGATTTATAACGAACATTCTTTATGGTTACAGGGAAATTAGCTAACAATTTCTGAGGGCTTGCAAAACTCCAATTTCCATAACTAAAGTCGAGTGAATAAGGAGTGCCACCCGGATAATGCTTATATGTGATCCCTATGTCTTCAAAATCTAACTCCATTGATAAACCATTTATACCATGAGCACGAACCGGAGTATTAAGTCCATTTATTATAGTATCGAGGGGAGCTGGAACTAAGATTGGATTTTTCCAAGTAAAGGAACCATTAAGTGCAATAGCTAGCATTATTGAATCAGTTGAAAAAAGTGCAGTGATATTAGATGTTTGGTCTAAAGCCATAGTACCTTTTAAGATATCTGCTTCAATAGGCCCGGAAGGAACTATAACTAACTGAAAACTTTTGCCTCCATTAGCCTGACTAAACGAAGCTGTATATTTTAAACAATTAATTATAGAATCTTTACAAATGGGTAGCACGATTTTACCTTTAGCATTTCCACTAACCAACGAACTATTTACAATAGAAATATTAATGGTATCTAAACTTGCACTCAAATCGGCAACCTTACATGATTTAAATGCTATAACATCTTTCGCTTTGATTTTTGTAGTAAGCCCCATATCATCAATAATAATATTTGAAGCTGTAATTTGAGTTGCATTTGCATTAGTTTTCCATGTTTCAGGCAAGGTAAGCGTAAATGTTTTTATATATAAACCCTGCCATGTAGCTCCTGAAGTTGAATCAATATAATTAGCAGGAAAAACAATATTTAAAGGATTTCTTATGTCAGATAAGTCAAAAGAGACCTGACAAGAATCCATTTTCATTCCGTTAGTTCCGACAAACTCACATTGAGGGAAGTTTCCGGTTAAAAGAATATCATGCATACTTGTAGCACTACCATTTAAAGTAGCTTTAACAGTATCAGTTGAAGTTGGTATTGGCAATAACCAATCTCTTGTAAATTTCACATCAAGTCCAACATTAATATTTGTAATACCATTATTTGCCCATTGAATATAGCAACCTGAATTTGTAGTAGCCTTTTTAAATGTAAATTTCATTTTAGGATTAGCAACAGTACTTGGCACATTAATATCTTCAACCAACTCTACCCTACCATTTGTAAAGTCAATATTCGATGGATGTATCTTAAAGTATTTTCCTGCAAAACCAAGTTTATAAGTAATATTAGATCTACTAAATTCTTTTTGTGCTAAAAAATTCACCTTTGCCTCAGTAGGCTTAAAGATAATTTCAGTTATCGTTAATAAATCATTCGCATTAAATTTAATTCCAAAAGGCATCTTCAACGAATTATTTGGAATTGGAGGAGGCGGTATATTACTTTGATAAGTAATGATTGGTTGTCCTAAATTAACATTATTATTTACCCAAGTAATGACATTATCAACTTGATTGTTTGTAAAATTCAAAGCAGCATCTACAGGAACACTCGCTAAAGCAGTAGCATTACTCAGCAACCAAGATTGAATAAAATTAACTCCGGCACTTTTAACTGTGACGATCCCACCTGCCCTTAATCTTTTAGTAGTATCTATACGTATCTTACTAAATTCAACAGCAATATTAGCAGAAAGCCAGCCAACGTTTACAGTACCATTTCCTGTTAAAGTACTATCTGTTTCAACTGATACTTGAACGACCTTTATTTTAAACTCACCATTAAAGCCGGCACTAATAGTATCTCCTACTACAACTTTTCCTTTGCCTCCAAAAGAAGTACTATCAGGTATAATACCTGTATTTGAAGTGTTAGTTGATTTTCCGGTTTGTGAATTACTTGATATATTTGATTGAAATGAACCAACACTATCAGTCGATACAATTAATCCTCCTTTTATTAATGAACTACTATCAGATAAAACACCCAGTGAGGATCCTCTTACTCCATTTTGCATTATAACATTAAAGCCAAAGGGTTCTGCGAAACCATAGCCCTCTACTATTTTTCTATCCTGATCATCTAAAGGTGTAATTGTCCATACATATTTTTTTCCTATTTCAGGAGGAGCAAAATCTATAGGCCATTGTGCTTGAAGGTTTCCTTTAAAATCTTTTTCAACTATTGGTTGGTTATTTCTTAGTGCTGTAAAATTAGTTTGACCTTCCAACACCTCCCATATCTGCATTCTATATGTTACAATCATATTTGCTGATGGAATTACAGGAGTCCATCTAAACAACATGCCATTGAGACCTGTTATTGGAATGATAGCATTATCAATAGGAGCAATAAGAACAGGTGCTTGGTATGCTACAATATTAAATGTTTTGCATTGTGTCGATTGATTTGTCACTGGATTCCCATTTTGAGGATTCACCAAATGTATACATAACCTATAATTATCATCAGGAATTCTACCCGTTAAAATAATAGAATTAAAAGACGCCCCATACCATTTGATTGCTGACAAAGGATAAAGATCCTCAGCATTGTACTGAGTAAGTCCTGGTGTTATTGTAAGTGTTGGCATCTTTGAGTTATCAGTTTCTCCAATCAAATCTCCTTTTCCATTATATAGTTCTGTTTTAATCTTAGCTAAAACAGTGATTAATCTAGGGTTATTAATCATTAGCATTGCCGTTTCCTTTTTATTCTGCCAATCAGAAAAATAAGGAGATGGATTTTGAGATACAATCAATTGAATAGTCTGTGAAAACAAACTACCGGCAAATAAAGTAACAATTAATATAAATAAGAATATTTTTTTCATACAATTAAAATTTATAAGTTATTGATGTTCTTAAAACATTTTCACGATAAGAAATACCAGGTCTATCAACTCCATATTTAAAAAGATTGATAGAACCAATTAAACTAACATTTATTTTTTTATTCAATGAATATTTTAAACCTAGGTTTGTTGTTATTAGTCTACCTGAAGATTGTGTGTCCAGATTGTTTTCAGTAAAAGAAACACCGGTAGAAGTTGTCAATTTTTTATTAAAAAATTTATATCCAAAATTTAAGGTAGCAGATTCTGAAGTTATGATTCCAAGAGATGTTTGATCATTAAAATAACTAAATATTATACTTGTGTTAAAAGGACTTTTAACTTTAACTAACATATATGAAAACAGTGCATTAATAGAGTTATTTGCATTTAAAGCACCACTAACAGTATTATAATCAATAAAGGTATTTTGAGCGCATAACAATGTTATTACATGTAAGTTTTTTGTTGTAGTAAATGTATAGGTTGGACTTAAACTCCAGGAAGAAGTCACCATTTGAATACGGAAAGTATCATTACTAATTGTATTACGAAAATCAAGATTGGAGATAGATGCAGAAAAAGAAAACTTTTCGGTTATCTGAGCATTCAAATCAACATTACCTATTGATTGGGTATTTGTTGCAGCCCTATTCCCTGACAGATTATTAATTCTTTTTCCATAAGAACCCGTCAACAATACTTTATCTTTAAATAGACTAAAACGAGGACTAATAGTAGCTTCCATCCTATCCGATTGCATAAAAGGATAACCTAAAGGCACAAAACCATCACCTATATACTTTGCATTTAATTTAAGCCCAAACTTCTTTCCATCTTTAGCAATAGAAAATACGGAGGCATAACTAAATCTACTTGATTCTTGAATACTATAGATTCCATAAGGTATGCTTATGTTTGTCTCTGTTATAACTTTACTTCTGGTATCTCTTGTAAATGCAGATCCGGCAAATTCACCTTTAAAATAAATCTGCTTACCTAAATTAACTCTATAATCTATCGAACTTAATAGCCCTTTTTGTGGCATAGTATTAACAGGCTGTCTTTTCAAGGAACTTGTATCATCCAACATATAAGTAGAAATAAGATATAAATGCGTATCATCTTCTTTACCATAACCTAGTTTACCTGAATACATTTTACGAGAAAAAACACCCTGTATGTTTTTTGTTGTATCTTCTTCAATTGCAATCTGTGTTGTGCCTGTATAGCAAGAAAATCTAAACAATCCCGGTGTTAAAGCTATTCCAGCCCCAAATACGGGTAAATCTCCAACACTTAATTCTGAATATTGAGGAACTTGAGTTCCTAATAAAATTTGTATCCATTTATATTTTGGAGCAATGCCAATTCTATTAGAAGGATCTTTAATATAATTTATAAAGTTTCTGTTTTGATAATGAGGAGTTATTACGCTTGTTTGTCCTTCAGATAGCATTAATGATACAGGTAATGAAAACGCACCATATGATAAGGTTGCATTAGCAACAAACCTACCTACAGTACCCGGTCTGCGTGGAGCTACAGCACCAATACTATCTGACTCCATTGAATAGAAATCGCCAAAGAGCCCTATATTGCCATTAAATTGTAATTTAGTTTTAGTATCCTGCCCCATTAGAAACTGAATAGAAAAAGAAAATACAAACATTAACCAGATAATTCTTTTCAAATGTTTCATAAGCATTTTTATTGAAAGTATGTTTACTATCAGTAATAAAACACAACAATTTAACATTAGGATTTAATAATTGTTACATAACATTCGTTTATCAATTTTTAAAGAGCACACTCTTTTTCTTTGTAAAACAATATATATAAATCAATTATAAGAAATTAATCAGATTAAAGTTATTTGAATAAACGAATGTTTTAAGTTATGATAATTGACATTGACCTTTTTCGAACTTGTTTGCAGCAACAAAAATACAGTGAAAGTAGTATTCGCTCCTACTTAACTTGTATGCAGCAGTTTTTGGACGTTTTTAAAACCAACGGCTCAAAGGCTATTACTATTGAATTTATCGAAAAACATATCAATTGGTTAATTAAAGAAAAAGAAATAAGTAAATCTTACCAAAAACAAATATTAGATTCCATACAAAAGTATCATGATTTAGTATTAAATCAAAAATTAGATTTAACATCAATTTACCCAAAGAATGTTGAATACAACTTACCAAATTGTCTGAGTAAAGATGACATAAAAGCAATGATAGATAACACTGAAAATCTAAAACATAAAACGATTATTTGTTTATTATATAGTGGGGGCTTGCGTCTTTCTGAAATATTAAATTTAACATTAAGCAATATTGACACAACTAAAAATGTGATACACATCAATCAAACAAAATTAATTAAAGAGCGATATGTAATGCTGTCTTCAACGCTTTTAGAGATGCTTCCTGCTTATTATGAAAAATATAAACCTAAACATTTTGTTATTGAAGGTCAAAAAGGAATGGCTTATTCTGAAAAAAGTGTACAACAAGTTGTAAAACTTGCTGCTAAAAGAGCCAATATAAAGATCAAAGTTACACCTCAATGTTTGCGTCATAGTTTTGCTTTACATTTACTTGATAATGGCACTGATATCCATCAGCTACAAGAGCTTTTGGGGCATCAGTCACTTAAATCAACTGAGAATTATACGCATGTTAGTGATATATCAAAAACGAATATTAAAAGTCCTTTAGATTCTTTATAAGTCATATAATTTAAAAGCCTTTACTAATCTAATGATAAAGACTCATTTGTCTTTAAGAAACCTCCTTTTAAGATGATTTAACACCAAGGCATTATCCGTCTGCATGAAGGCATTATTCATTTGCACGAAGGCATTATTCGTCTGCATGAAAGCATTAATTTAATAATCTATTTAAAATGAGCTATATTATAATTTAGAATGAATTCAAAATACTTCTTTTAAATATTAAACGTTATCATTATCAAAAAATAAATCCATGAATAAAATTGCTCTCTTCGTAATGCTTATGTGTATTTCTGTTGTTGCATCTGCACAAAAAGACACAAGTTTAATGACTATAGATGTCAAAGTTACTAACTTTAAGAATGTGCCTCTTAAAGGAGAAAAGATTATTTTTGAAATAGCCAAAACAAAGAAATCCTATTCAGGAGTTTCTGGTGTAGATGGTGCTTTTAAAATTGACTTACCAAAAGGCAAAGAGTACACCGTAAAATACCTTACTATTAACGACAAATTAGATTATGAAAAGTTCGAAATCCCTAACTTTAATGGTACTGCCACCATGAAACTTACCATTAAGATAGAAGTATCAAAACTATATGAACTGAAAAACGTTTTCTTCGATACTGATAAAGCCACACTTAAACCCGTTAGTTTTACTGCCCTCAGCAATCTTTTGGAAGTTATGAAACTTAAACCAAATATGATTGTAGAAATATCAGGACACACTGATAATGTTGGCGACAACACCCACAATTTAAAGCTTAGCAAAGACAGAGCCGAAGCAGTAAAAGCTTATCTTGTTAAGAACAAAATAGCCGAAAATAGAATAATAACCAAAGGCTACGGTGCCGACAAACCCATTGCCGACAACGATACACAGGAAGGCAGACAACAAAACCGCCGCACCGAAGTGAAGATAATTAAAGAATAATAAATACATGAGTTCTCCCAAAAGAAACAACACAATAATATATATAACCCTTCTGATAATACAATTAATAGTATTAGCAATTTACCTTATCCCACAATTAAGTACCGATCTTTGGAACGATGAAATATATACCCTCAGGCATTTCACATTAGTCCCGTTACTAACTACTTGCACCGACTATCATGTGCCAAACAACCATCTTTTCTTCAATCTAATCAACAATCTTTATCTAAATATAATAGGTTTAAAACATCTTAGCTCTTTAATGAATCATGTATGGATTATCAGGATTATCCCACTATTATATACTATAATAACAGTTTTCATAATGTATTTAATAGGCGGAAAGTTCTTCAACAAAACAACAGCATTTCTCTCAGTTATAATATTGTTAACTACCATTCCCTTTTTAAATTATGCAGCACAGGTAAGAGGTTACAGTTTAAGCATGCTACTTTTTACACTTATACTATATTATATATTGTCGAGTATTGTAACTTCAAAAACCTACAAATACATTATAATTGCAATATTTACGGCCTTATTGATTTACACTATCCCATCAAACATATATTTTGTAGGTAGTTTAATTATTTTCTTTATCTTTAGATTTCTTTATTATTTATATCAATCAAAAGGAAAGTTAGTAGGTTCATATTTAAACTTATTACTAATTATTTCTTTAACTTTAGGAATAGGAATCGCTTTAGTTTTATACAAACCAATCTTTAAAGAAGTATTTTACAACGAATATGTAGTAAGTCATGCCATAAACTTACATTATGCAAAGTATATTTCTTTAAATGTCATAACGGGATTCATTAGTTTCAGATGGATATTAATTGTTTTATTTTTATTTGGGATGCTTTTTCTCTTTTCTTCTAAAAACAAAAAAGAAACAAAGCTATTTTACCTTTTAATGTTTATATTTCTATATATCTTTCCATTTATAATAAGCACACTAAGAGGTGACGAACCTCCCGACAGAGTTTTCACAGTACTGATGCCTGTATTTTCAATCATTATATCTTATGGTATTGTTTTATTAATTCAAAATATAAAAAGATTACAAAATTATACATTATTAAGTATCATAATTGTCTTCATCATTTCAAATGTATCTTATGTTTATGGAATATCCAAAGTCAAGGAACGTATCTTACATGACATTACTGATTCCGAAGGCAGATCGCATGAAAACATGTATAGTTATTATCAATTTTATTTCCATCCTAAAAAAGAAGTTGAGCAATTAATCATTCAATTTAATAACGGTGTTGCAAAAGTAATAGTCACAAGTGGAGAACCTCACGACCTACCGGAATATCTCGAAAGATATAAGATAGCTTATTACAATGATACTTATATAGATTCTATCCCTCATCTTAAAGGCAATATCTATATATTCACATCACATCCCAAGCTTTTAAAATACCAAATAAACAAGGTTTGCCCTGAATGTAAGTTGGAAATGATAAGTAAAGAAATCTCCTATCATAACTTATTTTTGATTAAACATTAATTATTATTTTAAATAAGTTGTCCGTTTCGTTATTTTAACTACTTTTGTCCTTTAATCTTTAATCAATTTAATAATTATAAAAATAGATTTTATGTTCAAAAAACATCCTAAAGGTTTATTAGCAGCTGCCCTTGCAAACATGGGCGAACGCTTTGGTTTTTACACTATGATGGCAATCTTGTCATTGTTTCTTATGGCTAAGTTTGGTCTCGACGAAACTAAAGCCGGTATTATTTATTCCATCTTTTATTTTTCAATTTACATTCTAGCTTTTTTTGGTGGATTAATTGCAGACAAGACCCGTAATTACAAAGGAACTATCCTTACAGGGCTTGTTTTAATGACTATTGGGTATTTCTTAATTGCAATTCCAACTCCTACACCGGTTCCTGCCGGCAAATTTGGCTTATTCTTAGCCATGACATGCTTTGGATTGTTTGTAATTGCCTTTGGTAATGGTTTATTCAAAGGGAATCTTCAGGCTTTGGTTGGTCAAATGTATGATAACGAAGAGTACAGCAAGATGAGAGATTCAGGTTTCTCATTGTTTTATATGTTTATCAATGTAGGTGCTATTTTTGCTCCTTTAGCAGCAGTTGGTGTTCGCAACTGGTGGGTTACCTCTCATGGATTTACATATAACAGTTCTTTACCTGAGCTTTGTCACAAATTCCTTAATGGAACAATTAATGAAAAAGGTTTAGCAAGTTTCCACGAACTTTCATCTAAAGTTGGTTTTACAGGAACTGACTTTACTGCTTTTTCTAACGAATATTTAAACATCTTCTCCACTGGTTTCCACTATGCTTTTGGAGTTGCTATCTTCGCTATGTTGATTTCATTTACAATCTATATGGTTAATAAAAATAGATTCCCTGATCCTGCTAATAAAGTTGCAGTTAAAAGTGGAAGCGCTAATGTTATCGAAATGGATGCTAAAGAAATCAAACAAAGACTATCTGCATTATTTGCAGTGTTTGCAGTTTGTATTTTCTTTTGGTTCTCATTCCATCAAAATGGTTTAACATTAACTTTCTTTGCAAAAGACTACACTAATTTAAGCAGTATAAATATTAATTTAGGATTCACCAAACTTGTCGGTGCCGAATTATTCCAATCAATCAACCCATTTTTCGTAGTATTCTTAACCCCTGTTATCCTTGCCTTCTTTGGTTTCTTAAGAGCCAGAAATATTGAACCATCTACACCTCGCAAAATTGCTATCGGTATGGGTATTGCTGCTTTAGGATATTTATTAATGGTAGTTGGATCAATGGGAGTACCTACAAAAGCAGAACTTACAACAATGGGTGGTTTAGCCGATGCTCAAAGAGTAACACCAATGCTACTAATTGGAACTTACTTTATATTAACAGTTGCCGAGCTATTTATTAGTCCTTTAGGAATATCATTTGTATCAAAAGTTGCACCTCCAAAGTATCAAGGTATGATGCAAGGATTGTGGCTATGTGCAACAGCCGTTGGTAATTCATTATTATTTATTGGCGCAATATTCTACAAAAGCATCCCTATCTCATTAACCTGGACAATCTTTGTAGTTGCCTGTTCAATATCTATGATCACAATGTTCTTTATGCTTAAATGGCTCGAAAGAATAGCTAAATAATAAGCACAATCACTTACAATATTTTAAAAGGCTGCCTAATATAGGCGGCCTTTTTTTATTTTATCCAAAGTTAAACACCAACAAAACAGTCATTAATATTAAATTTACAAACAAGTGATACATGGATGCATATAAGTGTTATTTGAATACAATGACGATATAAATAACAAAAAAAGTCCACCTTTCGATGGACTTCCTTCATTAATTAAACAAATTTATAATTATGAAACTGTTATCTGACGTGCAGGTTTCTCTTTAGCTTCTTCCCTTTTGGGGATTTCAATACTTAAAATGCCATCTTTATAAGTAGCATTTATCTTTTCACCATCAACCATTTCAGGTAAACCAAAAGAACGTTTAAAACTACTGTAACTAAACTCTCTTCTTGTGAATTTATCAATACTTTCTTCATTCTTTTCTTCTTTCTCCGAAGAGAGTGTAAGGATTTTATTATGAAGATCTATTTTAAAATCTTCTTTACTTAATCCCGGGGCAGCCACATTAATTTTAAAATCGTCTTTACTTTCCGTTATGTTAACAGCAGGCATGTTGTAGTTAGAAGTTGTTGCAAAAAAATCCTGCAAAAGATCTTTACCAAAAAATTCATCTGATGAACCTGGTAAACAACTGTGTTTTCTAATCATTGGTATCATATTAAGTCCTCCATTTTTTATTGTTATTAAATTTAATTTTATTGAAAGGACTTATTCAATATTTATGCCACACCAAAAACTATGACAAAATGTCAGAATTTAGGTAAAAATGGTAGAATTTTGTAATAAAAACATGACAAAATGTCAGGTTAAAGAAAAGAAAGTAATAATCGAATATTAAGATAAGATACAATTAAGCCCACAATCAAAAGTGTTATTGTAGTTGAGTTTACATTTACATATTTACCCATCACTTTTTTTGAAGAAGTAAGATAAACTTGTAGAAAAATAGTTAACGGTAACTGTATACTTAAAAACATTTGTGATATAATAAGCCCTTTATAGGGATCTCTTACTAAATAAATGGAGAATAAAGCAACGAATAAAGATATTGCAACACCAATTCTTGAGTGATTATCCTTTAAATCATAAGGCTCACCATACATACCTGCAAAAATAGAAGCACCTGCCATACCAGAAGTAATAGTGGAAGCAACACCGGCGAACAATAACGCAACTGCAAATACAATTCCTGCATTATTACCTAATAATGGCACTAACATATTCTTGGCTTGTTGCAATTCATTAACATGTAAACCATGCTTAAAGAAAGTAGAGGCCGCAAGTAAAATCATAGCACTATTAATAGCCCAACCAACTATCATGGAGAATAAAGTATCAATAAACTCATAATCCATTGTCTTTTTAATATGCTTATCATCCTTTAAATTATGTTGGCGACTCTGGATAATTTCGGAATGAAGATAAAGATTATGAGGCATAACAACTGCCCCCAGAACACTCATAATAATCAACATAGAACCTTGAGGAATAGTTGGTTTTACCCATCCAATGGCTGCATCAGTCCAGTTAATATTCACTAAAGTTAATTCGTAAATAAAAGAGATGCCTATAATAGATACAAATGCAATGATCCATCTTTCAATTTTGCTATAAGTATTTGTCAATAACATTATAAAAACAAAGACCGCAACAAGAATAGCCCCAATAGCAATTGGAATTCCAAACAACATATCCAAAGCAATTGAAGCCCCTAATATCTCTGCTAAAGAAGTGGCAACCGAAGCCATCATGGCAGTAATAAGAATAGGTTTGGAAACCCAACGAGGAGTATGAATTGTAGCAGCTTCTGATAAACACAAACCGGTTGCTATGCCAAGATGCGCTACATTATGTTGTAATAATATCAACATAATTGTTGATAAAGAAATCATCCAAAGAATAGTATAACCATACTCCGATCCGGCCGCAACATTTGATGCCCAGTTACCAGGATCTATAAACCCAATAGTAACCAATAAACCGGGACCAATGTATTTGATAATGTCCAAAGCTCCGAAACGAGGCTTATAACCTGGTTTATCAATATTTTTTAGAATATTCTTAAAACGCATTTGTTAGATTAACTGTTGTTATGTAAACTATCTAATAAATCTTTGCAAAAGTATTAAATACTTTAGAATTATTTAAAAAAATAGCTGTCAATAAATAATATTGACAGCTAAATATGTTTTAATTTATTATATAGTTTGATTTACATCAAAATTCTCAAGATATTCAGCTACACGTTTTAAATATAAACCTCCCATTGCACCATCCACTACTCTATGATCAAATGCAATTGACATTATCATCATGTGACGGATGCCGATTGTGTCGCCTTGTGGAGTTTCAATTACAACAGGTTTCTTTTGAATAACACCAATTGCTAAAATTGCAACTTGTGGTTGGTTTATAATTGGTGTACCGGTTATCGAACCAAAAGAACCTAAGTTAGTAATTGTAAAGGTTCCATCCTGAATTTCTTCTGGATTAAGTTTATTAATTCGTGCACGGTTAGCAAGATCATTTACTGTCTTTGAAATGCCTAATAAATTCTTTTGATCAGCATTCTTAATAACCGGAACAATAAGGTTTCCATTAGGTAATGCTGTTGCCATTCCAATATTAA
>JBAXLO010000077.1:0-18300 GCA_037134755.1 Bacteroidota bacterium
TTAGTATGTTTTACCCTATTCGTTTTATGTTTTATGGATTCGTTAGTATGTTTTACCCTATTCGTTTTATGTTTTATGGATTCGTTAGTATGTTTTATGGATACGGAAGTATGTTTTACCCTATTCGTTTTATGTTTTATGGATTCGTTAGTATGTTTTATAGATTCGGAAAGTTATAAAACCCATTCGGAAAGTTCTGACAGGTATCCACAACCTTATACAACCCATCCGCAACGAAATATAATAATGACTAATGTATATTATTTCAAGCAGATAAAAGGGGAAAGATGCTATTTAAATTTAAGAGCCGTTATCAAACTAATGATAACGGCTCTTTGAATAGATTGTATTAATAAGACCTTACATGCAAGGTTTCTACTTTTTCTTTAGATAAGAGAAAGGATTGATAATATTAGCCCCAATATTTGCATTGTTATAAGCCAATCCATAATCCTGAGAATCTAAATTCCCGTTTCCATCAATATCGCAGATAACATAGCCATTATTAACAGTTGGGTCATCTGAATTTGCTGCTACATAAATAATGGTAGCATCTTCGGATTCTAGATTGCCGTTTTGATTAACATCTCCGCCCCAAATCCATGCATGTGTACCATCTTGTAACATACCGTTATCCAAGGCAAATTGAGAAATATAATTGTAGAAATCATATTTAACAGTATCCGTAGAAAAATTAACTGAATCACTCCAGGTTTCTATACTATTTCTATGTTTAATTTCTATATAATGGTATCCGGTTATTCCTGCTGATAATGAAATTGTAATTAATCCATTATTATTTAGTTTAACTCCATAAAAAACAGTATCAATAGAAAATGAAGAAACAACATCAGCAGTAATATTTGTTTTTCTAATCAAAACCATAACAGTATCAACTGTAGTTCCTGAGAAATTTTTAAATAAATCTCCGGTATTCCAGTTTATTCCAAGTGTTTGATTCATTAAACCTGTATTACTGTTAAAATATTCCTGAAGCATTGCAGTAACTTTTAAAGTTTTATTTGTTACAGGAGGAGGAAGAGTAGTTGTATTGCCTGTAAGAGGCAAGGTTGATAAATAAGCAGGGCCACCTGAACATATGGAATTAGCTGCAAATACAAAGTAATAGTATTGTATTCCAGAATAAAGATTGATATCAGAAATAGATGTTCCTGTTTGGTATCCTAATACATTACCTCCGCCTAATTGATCGTTAGCATTGTAAATCTGTCCATTTAGAGGTACTGCGCTGAGAGTGTTTGATGTGCTTCTGATAATTAAATAATGATCAGCACTAGTCTCAGGAGTAAAAGAACCTGAAACAGTAGTACTACCAGAAGCTAATGTTAAGCCTGTTGGTTGAGAGCTTGGAGTAGCACAATTTGTGGTTACATTATTTGTAAGTGGTGAAGACGTAAGATAAGCAGGTCCATTTAAACAACTTGTAGTTTTAGCAGCATATATATAATAATAATATTGAGTGTTTCCGTTTAGACCAGCATCTGTAAATGAAATGCTTGTTTGATATGCAACAAATGTGCTTCCTGATAACTGTGAACTTGCTGAATATATTGTTCCGT
This sequence comes from Bacteroidota bacterium, assembly GCA_037134755.1. Lineage (GTDB taxonomy): Bacteria > Bacteroidota > Bacteroidia > Bacteroidales > JACABE01 > JBAXLO01. The sequence goes on from JBAXLO010000077.1 coordinate 1,581, forward strand.
TTGCAGGAATTGGAGCAATACCTGAAGTGTTTCGAACAATAAGATAATGATCAGCAGCAGGTGAACTAGTAGTTGCAGTAAAAGAACCAGAGACTGTTGTTGTAGCAGGTGTTAAAACTAAAACAGTAGGTTGGAAAGCAGGAGCTACGCAAGGAGGAATTGATTCGTATGCACCCATTGTAGGTGGATTGAATCTGGTTACACCTAAAAAGTCTGTAGTAATACCCGGTATTGTAACACCTAGTCCTAGTATTGGGCTATTAATAAGTTGTAGATTAGTTGTAGATGTAAAACCTGGAGCTACTGAAACTGAATTAGCATCTTGTCCGAAAAGTATAGGTAATGAAGTTACATTACCACTTGCATTATATCCTAATATAGTCCCTGTTCCGTTTACATAATAATCGTTATAATTCATGGCATTACCTGACAATACACTTATTGCATAATGATTACCTGTGGTTCCACCTGAACGGTCATTAACAAATATATTATTCTTAATAATGTCAGTTATTGAAGTGCTATTAAAAGCATAAGTAGAAGGAGTTGTACCACTAACACCAGAACCGGTTACCCTAACAGTGTTAAAATAAAAGTTATTATTATTAGTACCTTCAGCAATTCCTTGAAAAGCTAATAAAGATGTTATAGGGTTGTTAGAATTGTCTAAACCTAGTTCAATATCATTGTTTTGATAATTTGTTGAATTACTCGTTACAATATTAAGACCTTGAGCATTTCCTGTTGCATTAGTGACATAAACAGATCTTACTCTATTTCCTGATACTAAATTGATACCACTGGAGGGTGCAACCCATCCTGTAACGCATATTCCTATAGCAGTTGTAGCAGCAGTTGCATTTGTATTTGTATTGTATATGTTATATACATTATTCTGACTTAATGTTTGTGGTAATGAACTGGTTATTGCAGGGGCATATATGCCGATAACACTTGCTGCAACTCCAACACCTACGTTTGGTGCTGCACTTGTAATGTTATATATTGTATTACCTGTAGCATTAGTTACTCCAGACCCACAGTATAAACCTCTAATAGTAGGATTATTGGTTGAAGAACTATAAGTTTGAGCTAAATTTGCAATAGTATTATTTGTTATGGATTGATTTGGACCGGCAAAAGTATTTCTTTGGATAATTCCAAAAGTATTTCCATAGGTAGCATTACTAATACTAAGAAGAGTTGACGAACTACCAATAGTATTATTATTAATAGTTAAAGTCCCACTTGGAGCTGTTGCATAACTACCCGGATCTATTCCTCTTAAACTCATTTGTCCGGCTCCTAATAAGCTAATACCACCAATTAAATTATTACTTATATTTACTGTCCCAAATATATCAGCAGTTCCTCCATATCCCATTGCTATAGCTGAAAAAGTAGTACCGGTAGCTGTAGTAGATACTGTAATACTACCGGTAGATGTTTGGCTCCCAATAATGTTGCCTGTAGTTGTGCCGATTTCAAATTGACCTCCAATTAAATATATTGGCATTTGGTATGCACTGGTAGAAGTTGTAGTCATTGAGATATTGCTAATAGTATTCCCATTAACTCTTGTAGTAGTTGTTGTACCTACATTTAGAGTAATTGGTTCAAGTACAACTGCAGCACTACTTAATGTTAATGGAGAACCTCCACAATTAGGTGCTTGTCCTCCTATATAATTACCATTAATATTAAAACCATTTCCTGTTGCATTGCTAATATATATACCAATAAATGTTCCGGCTATTGTTCTGGCTGCAGTTTCATAAAAGCTATTTCCACTGATTGTCCATGCAGTATTACCTGCAGCAACACTTATCCCATAAGCACCTGCTGAGTTGTAATAATCATAAATATTATTGTTTTGTATGGTGATATTATCATTTTCCTTACCTACAGTCCCAGAAGCATAGATACCAACATAAGAATTGCCACCTGTTGCATTATAAATATTACAATTTGAGATAGTATTATAATCATTTCCGGTTGTACCAGTTGTTGTAGAAAATGATATTATTCCACCTGTAGCAGCTGAATTTTCACCAGTTATATTACAATATTTAATGGTATTGTAAGTAGCATCGTTTATAAATGTAAAGGCAGTTCCTGTTGTACTTGTATTTGAAAAGGTAAGATTATGACTTATTCCACCTGAACTACCATCAACAGTTACTCTATCTGCACCGTTAAAATTAATTAAAGCTCCTGCATAAGCTCCTGTAAGTGTTCTTAGGGTAGTAGCATCAGGTTGAATAGTTAGTGTGTAACCACCTGTGCCATCTTCTATCCATTGGTTTAAGCTGTTTGCTCCGGTTTCAGTAATATCTGAAGTAATATTTACTACTATATTTCCTGTAACAACAGCACTATTTATTACAGCAAAGAAACCACCGGTATTTGTTAATGATGTATATGTTTGACCTGTTCCAACATTGTATGTGCCAGAAAATCCTCCAATGACAGTATAAGTATATGGTGTGGCAGGAGAAGTTATAATTGTATTAACATCTGTTGCTGTAACACCTGATGGATAAGATCCGATATTTGGCGTACTTACGATATCTTGAGCAATAATGTAATAAGAAACTACATCATTAGTTGTTACTCCACCCATATCAGCCGTTACAATTTGGAAACTCCATGTGCCATATGTTGCATTACCTGAAGTTAATATTCCTTGTTGAAAATAATAAGTCCCTGAATTCTTTTTATAATATATTCTTGGTTGTAAACTTCCGGCAGTTTGCACTCCCGTTGCATCAGTTATTGTTGCAATTATTGTTCTATTTGTTAATAAAGATGTATTTGGTAAAGAAGTGTAGGTTATTACCGGAGCAGTTAAATCATTTATTACACCATCTAGCTCCCATGCACCTAAATCAGGTTGTGTACCTGAACCTGTATATCCGGCATGACCCTGACGTATAGTGCCTGCAAAGTCATCTGTTATGTTGACTGGAGTAACAATATTTGAGGCATTACTTTCAATTTGAGTAGCGACTGCTATACTAAATTTAAGGAAGTTTGCTGATGAACCGGTAGTGCTTTGGAAGTTTGGATTCTCTGAAACAGAATAAGCATCGCGTGAAGCAATATTTCCGGCTGTAAATACTCCGCTTTTATATGCTGACATGGTCTGAGCAATGCTCGTTCCATCACTAAATATTAAATTAGAAGCCCCAGAAGTACCCGCATAAAATAAATTGTTATTTGATGTACTTGCGTAGTTAGCAAGCATAGTTGCTGTACCGGGACTTCTGCGATAAGCAACTGTTAAACCTGTTCCTGAAGGAGTACAATTGTTTACAAGAATGTTATTTCTAAGATCAAGTTTAGCTGTTGTTGCTGAGGCACTAGCTGTATCATAAATGCAGGTTGTTCCAAAGTTTGTTCCACCTGAGCCTGTTATATATACAGTATTATAATAGACGTTGTATGAAGTATTAACAGAAGAAGATGTAACACTAATACCTCTTATTGCTTCAGTTAAACTTGCTAATGGAGCTCTAAGGTCACCAATGAGATTATTGTAAGCTGTAACATTTGTTCCACCTGAAAAAAGCATTCCGTTAATTGCTGGGGATTTAGTAGTGATTGCACCACTTACAGAAATGTCATAAATCTTATTTTTATAAACGTTAACATTTGTACCGGCAGTTACAATAAGCCCACTTACAATTGGAGCAGTTGTTCCTGAGCATGACAGTGTGTTTATTGTATTATTGTAAACATTTGTTGTCATTGCACCTGGTATTGTAATACCTATAACCGCACCTGATACTGCTGTTGAAGATAGATTGTTGATTGTATTACCATTTATATTAATTAATGTAGAAGAATTAGAACAATAAATACCTGTTACAGCTCCACCAGTTCCTGTTGAAGAAATACTATTGATTGTATTAATAGAAATATTAAAAACAGAAGCTGCATTACCTGAACTTGTAACATAAATGCCTGTAAATGCACCCTGACAACTTATATTAGATATTGTATTATTAGAAATACTTCCTGGTGATCCACCTATATATCCAAGATAAAAACCATAACTTGCACCTGTGCTGCCACTCGTCCAATTATTAAATGTATTTCCTGTAATAGTTTTAGTAGCTATACTTGTATTTGAAAGTCCATCTAAGCTATAATATCCATATATACTTCCTGAACCTGTAGACATTGTTATATTTGAGAAATTATTATTCATGAAGCTTTCTACTGCACTTGAAGGTGAAGCAGCAGAACCGGGATAAACTATAAATATAGATCCACCCGCACCTCCTTTATTAAATGTACCTACAATAGAATTATTGTTAATATTTTGAATTCCTAGTTCAGTATAGCTTAAATTTACAAAGTATATATTGGCTGTAGTATTCACATTCAAATTTGTAAAAGTATTACCTGTAATAGAAGAAGAATTATATTGTGCTGTTCCTCCGGTATAATTTATATAAGTGTGAATAGATGACCCTAAAACAGTATGTGTAATTCCTGTGATATCATTATTTGAGATTGAATCAATAGTTGCAATAGTGTTTGTGAGATTAATTCCAAATAAAGCTCCTGAGTTGGCAAACATATAAGTAACAAGTCCTACAGATGAAGTTCCTAGATGATTATTATTTATGATTACTGATGGTGTTAAAGTAGTCATAGTACCCGAGGATGTAATGCCAGAAAAAGAAGTAACAGTTCCTGATGTTAAAAATCCTCTAAGTGTATTGTTACTAATGCTAAGGTAGTTTCCTGTCATTGCACTTCTAACACCTATAATAGCTGAGGTTGCACCAGTTGTTGATGTAGCTGTACCGGTTGCATTGGTTAGGTTGCTACTTGTTACAAAATATCCAGTTCTTATATTAGCTGTAGTTGTATTACCTATTGTATTACCATTTATTGTAAAATTACCTATACCAGCTATATCTATCCCGGTAAAGCCTGCACTTATAGTAGCTGAAGTTCCTGAAGCATCAATCCCACCAAAAGTATTGTTTTGAATGGCAACAGTATTAGCTGAAGTAGCATAAATTCCTACAATAGTACCTCCTGTAGTAGTACATGCAGCATATATTGAACTATTGCCACTACTTACACCTATGATATTTCCTGTTGTTGTTCCAATGTTTACGTTCCCACTCTGTACTTCAATGCCACACCAAATTCCATAGGTCGAATTTGCACCACTGGAAGTATATAAAGCAAAACCTGCAATAGTATTACCTTGTATATTTGATACTGCCCCACCTGCTGTAAAAGCAGTGTTGATAGCGACATAACGTGTTGCATTAGGCGTGCCGGTAGTTGTATAGGCACTCGGAAAAGTTCCGGTAAGCGATACTGTATTACCAACCAAATTGGTTGTTCCGGTTCCACTTGAATTAGCAAACCCTATAATGTTGTTAGTAATTGTATAGCCCGAACCTGAGCCAATATAAATACCATTATGAGTAGCTGCTGTAGTAAATAATCTGGTTGCTGTTTGATAAAGTTTATTGCCGGTAATTGTCCACCCGGTATTACCTGTAGTTGTAAGATTAATACCAACGGTTGCACTAGTGTTGTTAAAATAATCGTAAATATTGTTATTAGATATAGTATTGCCGCTATTAGCAATTGCAGCACTAGTGCCGGCTGAATAAATTCCATTATTTGCAGCACCATTGCCATTAATATTACAGTAACTTATAGTATTGTTGCTATTACCTGTTACGATTCCTGTGCTAAAGAATACAACACCACAGGTTGTACTTGGAGGTATTGCAGAAATTGAACAGTTAGTAATTGTGTTGTTAGATGCATCGTTAATAAACCTGATTGCGCATTGATTACTACCTGAATTAGTAGTATTAGCGATTGTAAGAGAATTTCCACCGCTATTTATACCATTAATTGTAACATTACTTACAGCACTTAAGTCAATTACTGGACCTGCCACAGCACCTGATATTGTTCTTGCTCCACTTGGTATAATTGTAAGTGATGTCCACATACCTACAGCACCTGTTAAAGCATTTGCGCCATTTTCATTTGTAGCATCCGAGGTAATTGTAATAGTAATGGTTTTACCTGCTTGGCTTGCACCGTTTAAAGCTGCAAATGCACCACTTGCATTTGATAAATAGAAGTAAGTGCCATCTTGTCCATTTGATCCGGAAACTGTAACCTGTCCGTATGAATTTTTCGTAAAGAACACTGTTATAATTAACAGTAGAATTGAAATAGAAATAAACTTTCTCATAAATACATAATATATAATTAATAAATAATTGCTTAAAAAATTAATCTAAAAATTGAAATTGTTTTATAAATATCATAACAAACAAAAAATTAAATAGTACATATATTTAATTTTTTTTTATCATTTCTTAATATTTTTCTCAATAAAAAATATTCTTTAATACCCTATAATTCAATAAATAGAATGATAGGGCGCTTAATGAAACTTACTTTATATGAAAAGTGTAAAATAACAACATAATATTGTAATAAACAATATGTGAATAAACGTAAATTAGTAAGTGAAATCACGGATAAAAAATCTGTGTATTGTCGAATAAGAATTTAATTTGATTTTATTAATCGTTTGTAAATTAGATGTGTTTTTTGTTAAGAACAGAGCTCATTTATGACTAATAATTCTGTTTTTGATGATATTAATTAAAACCCTATAATTCAATCGTTGAATTATAGGGCATTAAACTTAATTTACTCTTTATGAAAGGTGCAAAATAACAAATTTTTAAAAGAATATACAATAGGTAAATTTACAGTTTTTAGTAAGTGATACTACTGATAAAATAAAATACATAAATAAAGTTTGAAATGTTATGTAATTCAATTCTGTATATTAATAAAACTCAAAATATCTTTATATTTATAATTCTATTTTTATTTAATACTAATAATTCTGTTTTTGATAGCATATTTAACTAAATCAACTATTGAATGAAGTTCTAATTTTTCTAGGATGTTATTTTTATGAGATTCAACTGTTCGAGAAGATATATTTAATTGATCTGCTATTTCTTTATAGCGAAACCCTTCCGCAAGTAGTTTTATTATTTGAATTTCGCGTTTTGATAGTTCTTGACCTTGTTTATGCTTCTCGTTTTTTCCTAACATAGTTCTAACCAGATATGTCTTCATTACAGTATTTGTAATTGATTTTGCAATATATTCATCTCCTGCATAAACCGTTTTTATAGCTTCAACTAACTCTTCTTGCAAAATATTTTTGGGTAGATATCCCAAAGCACCTGCTTTAAAAGAATTAAAAACCGATTCGTCATCAATGTTTGCTGTTAGCATTATTACCTTTATGTCTGGGTATTCACTGCTTATTTTTTTAGTGATAGCTATGCCCGACATGTCAGGCAATGATATATCCATTAATAAAATATCGGGTTTGCTATTTATTAATAATTCAAAAAGTTCTGTACTGTTTGTTGCCTCTCCTATAACTTCTATATCCGGAAGGTTCATTAATAATATCTTTAGACCATCTCTTACTATATTATGGTCGTCTATCAAAATTATTTTAATTTTTTTCATAATAAATTCCCTTAGTTAATGTAAAATAAAATGTACTCCCTTTTCCTGTTTCACTTTCAAACCATATCTCTCCATCGTTCTTTTCGACAAACTCTTTAGTTAGTATAAGACCTAAGCCTCCTCCTCCTTCGTAGTCAGTGCCTTTTGTTGAAAAATGAGTCTCAATATTAAATAATTTATGTTTGTTGATTCCTTTAATACCAATACCATTGTCTGAAACTGATACTGTAATTTTTTTACTGCCATCTTTAATATTTATATTGATGTTACCTTTTACCGGTGTAAACTTAATAGCATTATCAATTAGATTTCTTAGTATCGTTTTTACCATTCGTTCATCTCCATAAACAATAATATTATCATCAACATGATTTTGTAGATTAATGGATTTCTGTTCTGCCGGTGTAATATATAATTTCATTACCGAACTAATTGTAGCACTTAAATCAAAATTATTTTTATCTAAATTAATATTGTCTCCTTTGGAATTTAACCAGTCTGTCAAGTTTTCCAATAGATTATAAATCTCAACAATGGATCTTTTTAAGGATTCAACACCTTTATATTTATGTGTATCATCCATTGTATAGTAATTACTTTCTATAAAACTACATAACGACACCAATGAGCCAAATGGATTTTTAAGATCGTGTGTAATAATAGAAAAAAGTTTGTCTTTTGTTTTGTAAACTTCTTCGAGTTCATTTTTTTGGATGTTTATAAGGTCATTCTTTTCAGTAAGAATTTTATTTGCACGTTGTTTAAGCCAATACCTAAAAATTATAAAGATAATTAGCAAAGTGATAATTACCGAAATGTAAATAAAAGTATTACGCAAATATATTTGTTTATGAATGGCTAATTGTTGTATCTCTGTCTTTTGTCGTAATATTTCATTTTCGTTTTCTTTTTCTTGAATGTCAAACTTAATTTGAAGCTCTGCTATTTTGTCTTTGTTTTCCTTTGTATAGATACTGTCATTCATTTCTTTAAAAAGCTTATGAAATTCTAATGCCTTCTGAAATTCATTTTGGTTTGCATAAAATTTAGAAAAAGATTCATAAACATCTTTTAAAGTTTGTTTATTCTCTATCTCATTTGATAAAATTCGAGCATTATCTAAAAATTCTTTAGCTTTTTTATAGTTCTTCTTTATAATATATAAATCTCCAACATTGAATAAAAGATCTGAACTTAGGAATTTATCATCAACATTTTTAGATATTGAAAATGCTTCCAAATAATATTTTAAAGCCAGATCAATATCCTTTAGCTTTTTATATGTTTCCCCTATATCCGCAGTTACAAAAGCTATACTTCTAATATCATTTAGCTTTTTATATATACTCAATGCATTTAAGTGGTATTTTAATGCCATTTTATTATCTCCCATCAAATTGTATGTATTTGAAATATCATTCAGTGCATGTGCAATACCTAATTGTCTGTTTTGTTTTTTAGAAAGTTCCAAAGCTCTTTCAAAATTACTTAATGCTAGTTTATAGTCTTTTGTAAGCTGACAAATAAGTCCAATATTTGTTAGAGATCCACTTATTCTCATAGTATCTTTAAGTTCATTGCTAAGAACTAATGATTTTTGAAAACATGAAAGTGCTTTATCATAGTAGCAAGTTTGACCATACTCTACTCCAATACTATTATTTACATATATCTGTTTCAATTTGTTTTTTTCATTCTCAAATCCATCGTAAGATAGTTGTAAATACTTTAATGCAATTTTATGTTTGTTAAGCTTTTTATAACTTAATCCTAAATTGTACAACAAGTCGTTTTTTAAATAAGAGATATGATTAGCATCACCTAATGAAACACCCATGTTAGCATATTTAATAGCAGAATCGGGCAATATATCAATATAAAGTGAGGAGATTTGATTATAAATATCAATTTTGTTATTGATTGTACTATGCATCAATTGATTTTTAAGGCTGTCAATCTTAGATTGAGCCATAATATAAAAGGAAATAAAAATCAGTACAACTATCAAAGTTGTTTTTTTTATTATACTACACATGATACTATTGCTTTTATAAAACTTAACAAATCTATTAAAAACATTAATATTATTCATATCGTATGTTTTAAACTTCAGTGCAAAGATATATAATAAAATTTTAATATTATGAAATTTTAAAAGCCCAATCACGAATGATTGTGCTTTTTTATCTTAAAGTCCTCTCCTTTGGAGAGGATTTAGGTGAGGTATTATTTCAACAATGTAATCGATCCATGTAATTGTTTTTGTGTAGTATGATTATTACTTTTTTGAGTGTAATCTATTAAGTAATAATAAACCCCTTCAGGACATATTTCCCCTTTATATTTACCATCCCATTCCAGAGTAGCACCCGTTCCTTCATAGATTTGATTGCCCCATCTGTTGTATATATACATGCTTATATCTGTAATATTTGTACAAACAGGATGGAAGGTGTCATTTTTACCGTCGCCGTTAGGAGTAAAGACATTTGGAACCCAAATATCCGAATTACATTCAGCTATAACTATCTGGTCAGTGGCTTTGCATCCACTGTTTGAAACAGTAACAGTATAGGTGCCCGGATTATTTACATTTAAGGTAGGTTGTGTACTTCCATCCGACCAAAGGTAACTACTGAATCCTGCTCCTGCTGATAGAACTACCAAATCTCCCGGACACATTATAGTATCATTACCAAGATTTACTATTGGCTTTTGAGCAACATTTATATTAATAGTATCTGAACCTGTACAATTGCCATTCGTTACATTTACCCAATAGTTTCCTGCATTTCCTACATTAATAGTTTGAGTACTAACTCCCGTATTCCATAAATAGATACTACCTGAATTACCTGCATTAAGAGTTAGATTATCACCCTCACAAATTGTTGTGTCGTTACCTATATTTACATTTAAAGGTATAAAAGCTACACTTATAGTATCTCCACCTATACAACCGTTATTATTAACCTTAACCCAATAGCTGCCTGTTGTTGATACATTAATTTGTTGCGTAGTTGCATTCGTACTCCATAGATATATTGAACCGGCATTACCAGCATTTAAAGTAAAAGAACCAATATGACATATTGTAGTATCATTTCCTAAGTTAACAATTGGTTTTGGTATTACATTTACATTAATCGTATCAGAATTAAAACAATTCCCATTTGAAACTTTAACCCAATAAGCACCCGAACTGTTAACACTAATTTGTTGTGTTGTTTCACTTGTACTCCATACATAAGAAGCTCCGGTATTGCCTGCATTTAATGTTACTGTATTACCCTGACATATTGTTGTATCGTTGCCAATATTGACAACTAAAGGTGTTAATGTTACATGAATTGTATCTGTACCTGAGCAGCCGTTACTATTTGTAACTTTTACCCAATAAGTACCTTGATTGCTAACATTAAACGTAGCATTTGTTGAGCCATCCTGCCATAGATAAGTAGCATTTGTTAAAGTTGCATCTAGTAAAATAGACTCTCCCTGACAAATAGTAGTATCATTCCCTAAATTTACTATAGGTGTAGGATTGTAGTTTACATTTATGGTATCACTGCCTTTACAACCAATAGGAGTTGTAACTTTTACCCAATAAGTGCCTTGTAGATTAACATTATATGTTTGATTAGTTGAATTATCCTGCCAAAGGTAAGTAGAACCTGTATTTGCTGCATTTAGGCTTAAAGTATTTCCCTGACAAATTGTAGTATCGTTACCCAGATTAACTACCGGTAGCGGTGCAACATTAACTTTTATACTATCGCTTGCCGAACAACCATTACTATTGGTAACATTTAATGAATAAGTTGTAGTTTGGTTTGGTGAAACTTTAATTGTTTGTGTGGTATCACCCGTTGACCAATGACAAGTAGCAACATTTCCAAGACTATATAATTGACTTACTTCTAAAGCTGATAGAACTCGGTTGTAAATGTATATATCATCGAGTACTCCATTAAAAAATCTGTAATCACCAGCTAGATTTAAACGACCAATATTTAATGGGGTAATAGAAACTGTATTTATTATCGGGTCAATACCTGACCATTGAAAGCAATAATTATTTATAATTGTACCGTTTTTATAATATTTTATTGAACTTAAATATGGGGACGATTGTCTATCAAAAGTGACTGTGTAAAAACTCCATTGGTTGTCATTTGTTATTACCTGTTTTGTATTAACACCACTACAAACGTCAACTGAAAGCCCTAAACAACCACCATAATTTAATGAGACTTCAAATCGTCCACCTGCTGGATAAGGAATTGTACAACTATAAGAAACAACTGCCATTAATGAATTTTGAGTAGTTTTTGACCAGAATGAAAATGTTCTGCTGCTATCACCCAAAGGACCTCCATATAAAGTTTCAATATAATTACTTGTCCCATCAAAACTATAAGCACTATTTGCATTTCCAAACCTATCAGTAGTAAGTGTTGCTCCATTTACTGTTCCATTATTACCGTTACCACTTTCGTCATTGGCGTTTCCGCAGAAAGGATAAAATGCAACCAAACCCTGTTGGAGGTTTGCTGGAAGTATACTCTTGTCACAGAATAATGTATTACCAACTGTAAGACCTGAATTTAAAAGAACACTATCCCCTTTGCAGATAGTGGTATCGTTTCCAAGATTAACTACCGGAAGAGGAATAACATTAACTGTTATGGTATCGCTTGCCGAACAGCCTGTACTATTAGTGACGCTAACCGAATAATTAGTTGTCTGGTTTGGTGAAACAGTAATAGTTTGTGTTGTATCTCCCGTTGACCAATGACAAGATAAAGAAGAAGGTGTTCCTAAAGTATAAAGTTGATTTACTTCAGTAGCTGACAAAACACGATTATAGATTACTACATCATCAATAGATCCATAAAAAGGATTCTGAATATTATTAAATCTATCAAATTTAGTTCCTATAGTATTATGACCAAAACTGGCTGTTTGCAAAACTTGAGGCACATCAATGTTACCAATGTAAGTCCCATTTAAGTAGCATTTCATTGAAGTATTTCCATCGTAAGTTATACAGATATGATACCAAACTTGAGGATTTAAACTATAATTTAAAGACCCATTATCCCAACATCCATCAAAAGAGAAACCGATAGAAGTTAGATCAAGGTCAAATGCATTTCCAGTTTGATTAATAATATCATCCCCCCAATAAAATAATTGTCCTCCAGTATTTATTTTAGCCCATAAAGATACAGATCTATTAGCATTATTTTTTGGAAATGTATTAGTATCTATAGGATTAATGTTTATATAATGACTAGCACCATCAAAATTATAAGCACAATTAGGATTCCCAAATCTATCAGAAGTAAGTGTGGCTCCAATTGAAGTTCCATCATTCCCATTTCCGCTTTCATCATTGGCATTGCCACAGAAAGGATAAAATGCAACCAAACCTTGTTGCAGGTTAGTTGGAAGCTGGCTTTTACTACATAAATTTGTATTAGTAATAATTGTAGGGATTAATTTCACACTATCCCCTTTGCAAATAGTAGTATCACTGACAAGGTTAACTTGTGGATTCATTACATATACAGTGGCTGTATCTTTATATACCGTTGTTCCTTTAGTTACGGTGACAATATAAGTTGTAGTTTGTGCAGGTGTAACAGTTATTGTTTGAGTAGTATCCCCTGTTGACCAAAGATAATTAGTAGTAATTGAATCAACATTTAGAAGTTTAATTTTGACATTATCCACTCCCCATCCTTCATCACAAACATCCTGAGTTAAATTTCCTGCAAATCCAATTTGTAAACTACTATTATTATCAGATATTTTTCTTACTATTTTATAAAGCGAAGATGTAAAACAATTACAGGTATGACATCGGTTAGGCAAATTAATTAAATATGCACCCGTTCGATCAGGATAACTAGCAGGGTAATTCTGAGGATAAGATTGATCTGTACCAACCATATTTGTAAATGTTGTATTTATTTGTGTTATATTATTTATCTTTAAACTCCAGAAATCTGCCCACCCAGGATTATTTCCATCCCATGAATCGTAAATATATAAATCAAATGAAACCTCTACACTATCGTGTATAGGCAAATTACTTAAATTCAAATTTATAGTTTGACTACCATAAGCTCCTAACTCTTTAGTATTATTATATGTAATTCTATTTGTATCGCTCCATTCACTACTAATAGTATTTTCAAAATCCTGATTATATTCCCATGTTCCGGTAGTAGAGGGTGCATTCGCTTTAAAGGTTATACTACTACCTTTGCAAATGGTGGTGTCGTTTCCTATGTTAAAAGTAAAAGGAATAACATTTACATTTATAGTATCCATACTATAACAACCACCAGCATTTGTAACCTTCACCCAATAAGTTTCGGTAGTTGTTATGTTTATTTGTTGTGTTGTATCTCCTGTACTCCATTGATAGGTTGCTCCTGTGTTACCTGCATTCAGGTTTAAAGAGCTTCCCTGTGAAAGAGTGGTATCGTTGCCTAAGTTGACAAAAACAGCTAAAGAGTCGGGAGTATTACTTTGTACCAATTGTAAATTATAAACTATACCACCAATAGCACCTAATTCAGCACCATAATGAATATTTGTACAAGAAGAATTGCCAGGAAATCCTCCATATAGAGAATATGATATATTTGAAGAGAGTGATGATCCACTTAACCATACCGCACCTCCACTGCCTCCACCGCCTGGGGGATGACAAGAAACCCAATTATTACTACCGCCATTACCACCACGACCTTGAATATTTATCGGGGTAATGAAATTTGAGATATCTAATAAAATTGTACCTCCAGCACCACCTCCACCAGATCCATCTCCACCAGCAATTGCTAAATTATCATTGCCATTTGATTTAATATCATATCCATTCCCTACTAAAGTATTTGCGTTAACAATTATGAGGCCTCCTCCATTAGTACCATTAGTCCCCATTCCATTATTTTGATGAGGTCCGCCACCACCACCACCTAAAAATATTTTATTCTGTGCATTGCTATATAATAATGATCGCCCACCATCTCCTCCAATTGGGATACTGTCACAACCATAAAATTGGTCTCCTCCTCTACCACCAGAACCATAATTCCCACCTCCTGCTCCACCAGCGTTATGACAATTTCCACCTCCGCCCCCATTTGCTAATGCTCCTCTTCCACACTCTAACGCTAAACTATTATCTAATATCCCTTCTCCTTTTTTTCCACTCAAGCCCGAAGACAATGTATAGAAATAATCTAGAAAATTACAATTAAAAGATCCGTCATTTATTGTAGATGCAATTCCTCCCCTAAAACCAAGTCCACTTACATCTATATCACCATTTAAAGTAATTGTACCCGATGCCTCAAACACCAAAACACCACCTGTATTTCCATCCCATGGCTTTGCTGTTAAAGTTCCGGTTATAGTGAGATCATTATAAGATGGAACTCTAATTAATTGTACAAAACCTGAAGGATTATATGATTTAATTAGTACATTCTTTAACTTTATAATGTTTCCACTTATAGATTTAATGATATTAAATTCATAGTTGCCTGCCTCATTGTAATTAAGTATATTGCCAAAAGCAGCTGTATTACTTGTATCAATTGTCGCCCCTTTCATTTGAATAATTAACACTGTATCTCCAACATTATATCCTGTAGTTGAAGCTACAGTAATACTATTGCAACCATTAAAAGCAGTAACTTTTGTATAAATATTAATAATACCGGAAGCATTTGTATTAATTGACGGAATAGTTACATTAATAGTATCCATATTATAACAACCACCTGCATTGGTTAACTTTACCCAATAAGTTCCGATAGCAGTTACATTTATAGTTTGCGTAGTGGCTCCTGTGCTCCATAAATAAGTCGAACCGGCGTTTCCTGCATTTAGGGTTACAGTATTTCCTTGGGTTAAGGTGGTATCGTTGCCTAAGTTGACGGTGGGATGTGGGTTTACAATCACTGTAGCTGAAGCAGTACCATAACCACAACTCGTGCAAGGCAAAGTTCCCTGTACGCAAATAGGTACAGCATTAGTTGTTACAGTATAAGTGCCCGAAGCTCCAACAGTTATGCTTTGAGTTGTAGCTCCGTTACTCCACGAATATGTACCAGCTGCACTCGAAGTGAGTGTAACTGAATCTCCTTGGCAAAGTGTTAATGATCCACTTGCAGATATGGTTGGTGAAGTTTGTGTTGATAAAGTATAAACGCCCAAATCACGAATGGCAACCCAACTTGGTGAAATTAATGTGTTAATTCGAATTCCTCTAACATTAGTAAGTGGTGAAGAACTATAACATCTTTCATATAATTGACCGTTATAATAATTACCAACCATCGAATCAATAATAATCCAGTTAATCATGTCGGGCGAAGTTAGTATTTGGTGGTAAACATACCCATTAGGACTCATGTCAAACATAATGTTTATATTGTTAATAGTATAGGTAGATAATAAATCAACCTGCCAATACTGTGGAGCATATGTTCCAGCATTCCAGGCACTATTGCAATCTCCGTCATTTGCTTCATCCGGTGTCGCATTATTTGCCCAAACTGCATAATTACTTGCAGTAGCAGGTTTCCCTAAAGCTACATTAACACATTGCGCATTAACGGTCTTATTTATAGTAAGAGTAATAATAAGGGAGCAAAAAAGTATAAATAAATTTCTCATAAGTAATTTGGGTGTTAAGAACTCACAAAATTAAACAAAATTTAACAATAACAAGGATAAAAAGAAAAAAAAGAAAATAATGAAAAGAGTCCCGCTCATTAGACACCACTTAGGTTTCGTAAGTTGAGGAGGAATTAGATAGTTATAATAAAAGCCCAACCACGAATGATTGAGCTTTTAAATTCAATTACGAATTACGAATAAATTTAGTCATTTGGCTATATAGTGATTTGGTGATTTAAAATAATTACTAAATTACAAAATTTATTTATGCTGCCATAATATTTATTTTAACCTTTATATAAGTCAATATTACAACATATTAACGATTGAAACATTTACATCATTTATTTTTGCTTATTGTAAAAACATTTTGAGGAACGATAAAAGCATTTGTAGGTGTGTTAAAAGCATTCGTCGCTATGTTATAAGGACTGTTCGATATGTTAAAAGCATT
>JBAXLO010000078.1:0-18001 GCA_037134755.1 Bacteroidota bacterium
GCACATTATATATACTTTGCGATATTCTGTCATTAGTAACGAAGTGAAGCAATCTAATCTATGTTAATAACCAATAGATTTCTTCGTCGTTCCTCCTACTAATGACGACGAATTTACATTAATAGACCTTTTTAGACAGGGATCATTTATTAAAAAAGAACTTTAAAATCTTATGATAATTAAAAATAAATAGAAATCTTATCAATAGTATAAAATTGTATAAAAAATTAACAATAAAAATAAATCTTGTTTAATAAATAATTATTACTTTTGTATGGTATTATTTCAAAATAAATAAATAAATATTTAAATGAAAAAAATCACATTATTTACAGGTTTAATGATATTAAGCTCTGTAATAATCGGGCAAGGCAGCTGGACACAAAAGGTAAGTTTGCCGGGAAATGGCAGGTCAGCTTCTTTTTCATTTTCAATAGGTGATTATGGCTACGTAGGATGTGGTCAAATTAATTCGACTGGTACCTATGTAAATGATTTCTGGGAATATAATGCAACTAAAGACGTTTGGACACAAAAGGCTGATTATGCAGGTGGTATTAGATATGCAGCTACTGCGTTTTCAATTGACACATTAGGATATGTTTGCCTTGGATATTCGGGTATCTGTCAGAGTGATGTGTGGTCATTTAATCCACAAACCAATACCTGGACTCAAAAGAACAACTTTCCAGGCGCTGCTCGTTATGGTGCCTACGCTTTTGCGATAGGAACCAATGGATATGTTTGTAAAGGAAGTCCGGGAGCACCAACATTTTACAACGATTTCTGGGAATATAATTCATTAACTGACACATGGGCTCAAAAAACAAGTTACAATAGTGCAGGCTGTGCTCATGGGGTTGCATTTACTATAGGAGGCAAAGGTTATGCAGGTTTAGGTACAGATGGTTATGGTGATTTTTATTCTGATTTAAATGAATATGACCCATCTACAGACACCTGGACTCAAAAAGCAGCTTATCCTTCAGCAAGAATTGCTACTTGCTTTGTAATAGGCAATTGTGCTTTTGTAGGAACAGGTATTTCGGCCGGCTTAACTTATAATAATAATCTATGGAAATATGACCCTCAGGTAGATCAATGGTCAACAATTGCTTCGCTAGGGAATAATTATAGGAATGGCAGTATTTCTTTTGGGATAGGTAATAGAGGTTATTTGGGTATGGGAAGCAATTCAGGAGGCTCCTATCTAAATGATTTATGGGAATATGACCCTAATGGATCGGGGCTTTCGGTGAATGAAAATAGTATTAAGAATATTGCTGATGTTAAAATTGATTTAATCAATAAAAACATCACTACAACATTAAATGCTAAGATTAATGATGCTAGTATTAAGATTTATAACATTACAGGTCAAATCTTAATTAATGAAAAGATAAATAATACATCTCATAAAACAAAATTAAATTCATTACCAAAAGGAATTTATATTTATGTTGTAAAAGGAAATAATTCTTATTTAAAAGTTGATAAATTTGTAATTATGTAATTAAAAGAAAGGTAATTTATCTTTAATTTTATTAATAATTTAACATTAAATAAAATGAAAAAAAACTTACTGTTAACATGCTTAATATTCTTAAGTACAGTTTTATTTAGTCAAGGGACATGGGTTCAAAAAGCAAGCTGTTTGGGAAACGGCAGAGCAGGCGCATTCACATTTGCAATAGGATCATGTGGATATGTAGGTGGCGGACAAATTAATTCGAGTGGAACTTATGTTAGTGATTTTTGGGAATACAATACTACCAATAATAGTTGGACACAAAAAGCTGATTACGCAGGAGGCAATCGACTTTCATCTTCTGCATTCACAATTAATAATTTAGGATATGTTTGCTGTGGGTTCAACGGCAGCTGTAAAAACGATGTTTGGTCCTATAATCCAACAACTAATGCATGGACACAGAAAAACAACTTCTCGGGCGCTGCTCGTTATGGCGCATTTGCTTTTACTATAGGTAGTAATGCCTATTTAGGCAAAGGAACTCCCAATGGACCACCATTTTTTACTGATTTCTGGAAGTATGATCCCATAACAGATTCATGGGCTCAAAAGTCAAGTTTTACGAGCAACATTACTGCCGCAGCATACGGGTTTTCAATTAATAATAAAGGGTATGCAGGTTTAGGCACTGATGGGAGTGGGAATTTTACTGACGAATTTTTTGAATACGATCCAATTACTGATGCCTGGACTCAAAAGGCAGCTTTTCCTATTTTAACTACCAACGTTTCGTTTTTTGTAATTTATAATTGTGCTTATGTAGGCACTGGTAATGTAAGTCTTACAGCTCTAAATAATAATTTATATAAATTTGATCCTAATGCAAATTCATGGACAGCCATTGCTTCTTTAGGGTCTTCAGGAAGAGCCGGTGGAATTGGATTTGCAATAGCAAACAAAGGCTATTTAGGATTAGGAGTATCATCAGCAGGCTCTTACTTAAATGATTTATGGGAATATACGCCTGCTGATTATTCGGTAAATGAGATAACAAACCAAAACATTGTTAATGTTAAAATTGACATGTTTAATAAATCAATTGATTTAAGTATGAACACTAAACTTCAGGAAGCTTCCTTCTTGATATATAATACTTCAGGTCAATTGATGACTAATGAAAAAATTAATAGCACTCATCAAAAATTTAACATCAATAAGCTCACTAAAGGTGCCTATATTTATGTTGTTAAAGGTATTAATAAGAACATAAAAACAGAAAAGTTTATTATTATTTAAATGGTGAAAAAATTAAAAAAATCTCTTAAAAAACTAACTTATTTACTGTTGTTTTGTTTTTTGGTTTCTTGTAATAATCATCCAACAACTAAAGCTGCCGACAACAAAGATGTATTTGTAATTAAGGTTTATAGTGTTGATTCATTGGGTTGGGGATATGATATTTGTAAAAATGAAAAAGTAGTAATTCATCAAACAAATATCCCTGCAATAAATGGGAATTTAGCTTTTAAAACAAAAGAAAATGCCCAAAAAACTGCAGAACTGGTTGTAGAAAAGCTTAAAAATAATATATTTCCACCTAGTTTAACTAAAGATGAAGTGGAACAAATAAATAAGTAACAATGTTATTATACTAAAAAGAGCAGCTTTCATTATTAATGAAAGCTGCTCTTTTTAATTATAAATAATTTTGTAACGCTATTAAAACCCTAGTTTAATTAACAACTATTACCAAATACTTAGACACTTTCCAAAACTCTTTAGGATTGATAATTGTAAGTTTGTCAACTTTTTTATCACTACCTTCAAACTTATAGGAGTCAGTAGGATGATTCGTAAGCAATTTTGCTTTCTTAGCATTGATTGTAAAACTTGTGGTTTTAGTAATATCTATTTTCTTAAAGTAATCGCTGTTAAAATCCTGTTGTACTTTCTTATTACGACCAATACCAATAAATCCACCACTCTTAGTCATCACTTTATTAGCAATAAGTTCCTTCTCGGTTCCAAGAGTGTAGTAAGCGGTATTAAGTTCGTCAACTTTTTGAGTAATAACTTTCTCTTTAGCTTCGTTGGTTTGTTTAAGTGTATCTATCGAAGCATTAAGTGTTTCTACAGTAAAGTTAAGTGTTTTCAATTGTTCTTTAAGTTTGTCGATTTCGACATCACGATCTTTAAGTTGTTGTTCGAGATGAGCAATCATTTCTTCAAGCTTTTTGATCTTCATGTTCGAATTCTTAAGCTTCTTTTTAAGACTAGCTAATGCTTGTTTGTTCTTTTCCATCAAATCATTAATGATTTTAATATCATCGTTGATTCGTTCGCGGGCATCCTGTTTTACTTCAGGATTCTGACGTGCATTGTCAACAATCATAGATTGTTTTGATTTTACCATTGATAGATTGGTTTCAATCTGATCAAAAGAACCAAAGAAATCATTTATTACGGAATCTTTAGAAGAAGTAAGAATCTTAAGTTTTTGATTTTCTTCTTTAAGTTTCTTAATCTCGCTGTTAGTACAGCTTGCTAACATTGCTGCAATGATAAGCAGATAAAATATTTTCTTCATTTGTTTAGTGTTTTTAATATTTAACAAAATTACACAATATTTATTGTGTAGCAATCAATATTATTTTAATATCTAACACATTTAATAATAATTATTCTTTTAAAAACAAACAGCTATCACCATAACTTAAAAAACGAAAACCATTTGCTAAAGCATACGCGTAAGCATCTTTCCATTGTTTTCCAATAAATGCTGCAATCAACAACAATAATGTGCTTTTAGGCTGATGAAAATTTGTGATTATCCCTGTAATAACCCGAAATTTATAACCCGGAACTATCATTAATTGTGTATCTCCGTAAAGAGTATGAAGATTATTTTTATCTATATAAGAAATTACATTCTGCAAAGCAATAGTTGTAGAAATATTTTTATTGTAGGCTTTTGCATAAGCATCCCATTGGCTAATATTAAAAGAAGTACATGCATCTTTATCAACCTTCAACTTAACACCAAACCAATATAATGACTCAAGTGTGCGCGCACTTGTAGTGCCAACAGCAATTATTTTATTATTTAAATTATCAATTATATTAACAATAGTCTGTTTTTCGATTATTATCTTCTCGTGATGCATAATATGTTCAGTAGCATCTTCAGTACTAACCGGTTTAAAAGTGCCTGCACCAACATGCAAAGTTACATAATCAACATTAATACGTTCTTTTTTAAGTCTATTAAAAACTTCATTGGTAAAATGCAAACCGGCAGTTGGGGCCGCCACAGAGCCTTTCATTCGAGCATAAATCGTTTGGTATCTTATCTTATCCGAATCAACAGCATTACGATTTAAATAGGGAGGCAAAGGAATAATGCCAATCAACTCCAACACTTCAGCAAAGGAAAGAGTAGGTTCATTCCAGCTAAATTCAACTATCCAGGCATCCTCAACAGCCTCTTTTCTTTCAGCTTTAAGGGTGATGGTTTTATCTTGATAATTAAAAACTTTCTCTTGATAATCTTCTTTCCATCTTTTATTATTTCCAATAAAACATTTCCATGTAGATACTCCCTTTTGCTGAAACGAAAGTTGAGCATCCCGAATATCTCCGGCAGGTTCTAAACAAAAAATTTCTATTAAACTTCCACTTGGCTTTCTGAAAAGAATTCGTGCAAAAATAACTTTGGTATTATTAAAAATAAGCAAACTATCTTTAGGCAATAAATCAGGAATGTCTCTGAAAACATGAGTTGAAATACCTTCATCATTTAAAAGTAACAGCTTAGAATCATCACGCTTTTCCAATGGAAATTTAGCAATTGATTTTTCGGGCAAGTCATAATCATAGTCGTTTATAGAAATAGTATCGGAAATAAACATGTATTGGATTTTGGTGCAAAGGTACTAAATTTATTGTTACCTTTGGGTTTTTATGATTTTTTAATGATGTTGAGATGCAAATTAAGTAATTTACAGATTCAATCGATGAAAAGAATACTGCCGCCATCGTTTAATTTACCATCATATAATTCTATAATTGAATAACCTAATGTTGTTATAAAATCAAAAATATGCTCACCTTCGCGGTGGTAATTTAAACTTCCGTTGATAAAAACTTTCGCGTTATGTACACCACAAACACCCCCGAAAAAGCCATGATCGAACGTTGGTAATTCAACATCTAAAGGGGATACATTAAGGACATTAAACTTTAATTTATGTAATGTTTTGAAGATACCATCATCAGAGGTTATAAACGAATTGTCGCCCAAACTAATTAAATTACAACGGGTATAAGCCTGTTTGATGTTAATAATAGTTTTATTTAAATTCTGATCAAGTATTTTTCTATCAATATATTTAGTATTATGAATAAGATATTTGTCAGTTAATACAATATTATAATGTGCAGTTGATGGATATATTTTACCAACCTCCAATTCGCCATTAATAAAAGAAATATTATTATTTAATAAAACTTTAAAATAACATTCAGGAAGATTAGGAGCAACAATTAAATTATCGTCAGGAGCTTGGCAAAAGAAAATATCAGGATGACCGGAAATTGCATCATAAGTTATGTCCGTAGTTTCTAGTTCAAGAAGCTCACCATAAGTCTTTAATATATCCTTTGACTGTTGAGGAATCCTTTTATCAATTATAATCAACATAATACTTATCCCCTTCTAAAAGTTTATCAATCTTAAAATTAACTTGTTTGTAATATTTCTGAAGTTGTTTTTTATTACTACCAAAATATCCAATTGAAAAGTTAAAAGCTTTAGCAGGAACAAAAATAGTTAGATTCTTATCCTTATTATTCATGTTAAAAAGCGCTTTAAAGTTATCTTTCCAAACTTCTGTCATCACCAACTCTTTAAATGAAGGATGAAAAGGACCCGCAACTAAGTCATTTCCATTCAGCAAACCTTCGGAAGGATGCAAACCAATACGAAGAATATTAACATTTGCAGCTTTAAACAACAATACTAAATCTTTGACATTATTTACAGCTTCATCAATATCCAAAGGTATATACTCACCTTTATTATATAAATCCTCAAGTGGTGTGTTTTTAATAACTAAAGTAGGATAAATACGTGTATTATCAGCACCCAGATTAATTATATCCTTAGCAGTTGTAATTGCCTTTTGATGCGTATCCATTGGCAAACCAACCATCATCTGCAATCCCAAATTAAACCCATGAGCTTTTATCATCTTAGATGCTTGCCTTACAACTTCAGCAGTATGACCCCTTCCTGAATATTTCAACACCTCATCATCCATCGACTGTGCACCTAATTCAATGGTTTTAACATTATACTTAAGAAGCAGTTCTAAATTCTTTTCGTTAATATAATCAGGTCTTGTAGATAAACGAATAGATTGAACAATCTGATTATCTATATATGGTTTTGTTAGCACTAATAATTCCTCTTGTTTATCATGACTCAAACCAGTAAAACTTCCACCAAAAAAACCAATCTCAACTTCACTATTTTTATAATCTATTGTAGTGAGATACTTCTCTATAGTATTAACTATGTCAACAGAAGTAGGTATTTCCTGCATGCCAGAAATCTTTCGTTGATTACAGTATATACACTTATAATGACAAGCTAACTCAGGAATAAATATCGGGATGTTATAATGTTTTTTCATGAAATAAAACAGAGAATAATAATTAGTTAAAACAAAAAGAACTTATAGATTCACTCTATAAGTTCTTTATTAAAATTCTTTTATAATATGATATTAAGTTGTAGTTTTCTTTGGCTTACTAAAGAATGATTTCTTTTTAGATGTTTTAGCATCATCATCTGAATAGTAACCATAACCGTAACCATAACCGTATCCGTATCCGTATCCGTATCCATAACCGTATCCGTATCCATAACCGTATCCGTATCCATATCCATATCCGTAAGACCCTCTATCCAACCGAACATCATTGATAAGAATTTGAATAGAAGCAGATCCTCTAGTTTCAATATCTTTAATAATAGCACCAAAAACCTTTTTCAAAGTATAATTCTGACGAACAACAAACACATTTGCATCCGTATATTTAGTCAATAAGAAAGCATCAGTAACCAAACCAACCGGAGGAGTATCAATAATGATAAAGTCATAAATTTCTTTTAATTTTACAAATAACTCATCACATTTTTCTGAAGCAATTAACTCGGCAGGGTTAGGAGGAACTGGACCAGCCATAACAATATCAAGATTTTCAATTGCAGAACTCTGAATAATATCCTCCATTTTATTTTTTCCAATTAAATAAGAACTGATACCTTCAACATTTGTTAACGCAAAATCTTGATAGATCTTAGGTTTACGTAAATCGAACCCCATCAATAAAGTCTTCTTACCATAAAGTGCAAAAATGGAAGCAAGGTTAATAGAACAGAATGTTTTTCCCTCACTTACCATGGTAGATGTCAAAAGAATTACTTGCTTATCACTCCCTTTTGCTATAAACTGCAAATTTGTTCTTACTGATCTGAAAGATTCAGCTATTGATGATTTAGGAGAATCATGAACAACGATTTTACTTTCTCTATCGCTATGAATAATATGTCCAATAATTGGGAAGTTTGTTATCTTTTCAACATCTTTTCTTTCAACTATTTTATCATTCATTGAATCTCTAATGAATAAATAAAGTAGAGGAATAATCAAGCCGAGAATTAAAGCAATAATATAGTTAAGAGAAGTTTTAGGATAAACTTTATCAGCATCTCTTGCTTTATCAATAACTTTATTATCAGGAACATTTGAAGCCTTAGCAATTGCAGCTTCAGCTCTTTTTTCTAATAAGAAAGTATATATCTGGTCGTTAACTTTAAACTTACGTTCAATGTTAATTAAATTTCTTTCAGTTGCCGGTAATTTATTAACTTCAGCTTGTACTTCAGCAATTCGCTTATCAAGTTCATGTAGTGTGATATTTGAGAAGTTAACAGTGTTCTTAATATTTTCCGCTAATGTTTTCTTTGCATTATCAATTTTAAGATCAATAACAGTTATAGCAGGATTTATTGGAGTAGAGGAACTTTTTAGTTTCTCTTTTTCTGAAGACAATTTAATTAAATCTTCAATCAAACCTATTAATACTGGATCAGCCACTCCCATTGTAGAAGGAGAAACAATATCATTCTTAACCTCATGGTTTTTATTTATATATTCTAAAAGATATTTATAATATTTATCCTTTAAACTTTCAATAGCTTTTTGTGTCTCTAGCGCATTTACTTTATCAAAAACAGCTTTTGCTTCATCACTAACATTCATTATTTTATTTGTAGTCCTGAAGTTCTGCAATTGTCCTTCTACAAAATGAAGTGAATCAGTAATACCGGTTAACTGATTATCTATAAAATTAATCGTATTAACAGCTGTAATATTTTTTTCTTCCAAATCGGTATTAATAAATACCTCTGTAAGCATATTTATAAGATCAATTGCCTTTTGTTTATTTTTATCTTTTAAAGTTATTTCAAGTATAGTAGCTTCTTTGTTGATAGGTTCAATTTTAGAACTTTTAAATTGATTAGTCATTTGACTTACATCATTTATAGTAAATTGAACTGTTTTGCCGTTGTACTTCTCAGCATTATAATTTGGTGTTAAAACAATTTTAAAAA
The DNA here is from genome assembly GCA_037134755.1 of Bacteroidota bacterium. Lineage (GTDB taxonomy): Bacteria > Bacteroidota > Bacteroidia > Bacteroidales > JACABE01 > JBAXLO01. Next base: position 9,153 of record JBAXLO010000078.1, read on the forward strand.
ACAAGTTTTTATCTTTATACCACTCTCCAAAACTTAAAGTCTTTGTAATCTTTGGAACATCTACTTTTTCCTCAGTCGTCGTTTCTGAACTATAATCATACAAACTTGCATTTGCTTGTTCCGGGATTTCTAATTCATACTTATCACTAGAAACAATTTTAACAAATATTGGGATACTTACTAATTGATCATGAGAAGTGTCTAAAACAACTTGAAAAGGACTATTCTTGTATAACTCCTCCGTTTTAAATTTGCTTTCAGTAAAATAAGACACATAAAAGTTTAATTCTTTAATAGCTTTACTCATCAAATCATAAGATTGTAATACTCCAATCTCGTTTTGAATGTTCTTTTGAGAACCAAATAAATCTATACCTTTAAGAATTCCATTTTGCATTCCACCACCACCTTTTTTATCATCTTTGATTAATACGGTAGATTTTACTTCATAAATAGGAATTGAATATTTATTAAACACAAAAGCAAGTAACAATGTCAATATTATTGATATCGCAAAATAATGCCAATGTGTAAGCATCTTAAAGATAATCGACATTACATCGACTTTTTCTTCTTGCTCTTGTTGTTGATTATTATTATTAACTTGAAATTGTTCCACTTGTTATTTGATTTAATTTTTATGTGATAAACTTATTCTAATTACTTCTTATTTCCTAAGTAAGGCATAAACTGTTACTACTGTTGATATAGTTGATAACACTATGCTCCAAGGAAATGTGGCAAATTGCAACGATTTTGCTACTTTATTAGGTTCTATGTAAATTATATCATTCGGCAAAATATAAAATTCATCTTTATTTAATAAATTTCGGTCAGTTAAATCAATCATTGTTACATTATCACCTTTAGAGGTTTTTCTAACTAACATTACCCTATAACGATTTCCGTAAGCAGTTAAGTCTCCTGCTTTTGAAAGTGCTTCAAATATATTTACTTTATCCTGATAAAAATAATATTGACCTGGATGTTCAACGTCTCCTATAATAGTAACTCTAAAACTTGTTAATTTAACAATTACAGTAGCATCTTTCAAATAATTATCAACTGATTTCTGAATTATATTCTGTGCTTCAGTAATAGTCATGTTTTTAACACTTATTAAACCTGCAACAGGTAAATTAACATATCCAGTATCATTAACAGTATAACTATTTAAATAAACGCCCACTTCACTTTGATACTGATATGAACCATTTATGCCACTACTACCACCATTAAAGAAATCGAATGATGCTGGATCTATACTATTAATCTTTATGTATATTAAATCATTTGCTCTTAGTCTATAATCAACAGTCTTGTTAATGTATAAAATTGTATCTTTAGCATTTGCATCCTGAGCTTTTTGCTGAAGATAAATTAATTTCCTTTGAGGTGTACATGATGTAAAAGCAATAAAAAGTAGTAAAGACATACTAATTATTAAACTCTTGTATTGAATAAAAAAATTCTTCATAAAATATTATTTATTGATATCTAATAGTTATATCTCTTTTTTATTGATTGCAAAAGTACTTATTTTTTTTATACTTTTATAAATAAATTTAAGAATCATAATAATTATTAGGCTTTTCTTTTCTAACTTTAATTGTAATTATTTAAAAACATGTATTCTCTATTCACTAATTAAAGTTGCAGATGTACATCCTTTTATTTTAACAGATATATATTCTCCTAACTTATTTTCATTTTTGGGGATTACTATCACTTTATTCTGACTATTTCTTCCAGATAATTTTAATGATGATCGTTTTGAAGTCCCATCTATAAGAATTTCATAGCTTTTTCCTATGTCATTATTATTACTTTTAAAAGACAAAGCTCTTTGTAATTCTATTATCTCATTAAGTCTTCTGCTTTTTATTTCTTCAGGAATATCATCCTTGTATTTCTTTGCTGCTAAAGTATCAGATCTTTCTGAATATTTAAACATAAAAGCATAATCATAGCCAACCCATTCCATTAATGATAATGTTTCTCTATGTTCTTCTTCAGTTTCAGAACAAAATCCTGTAATTATATCTGTTGAGATGGCACAATCGGGGATAATACTTTTTATAGCTTCTATCCTATTCATATACCATTCTCTTGTATATTTTCTATTCATTAACTTTAATATTCTGTCGCTTCCAGATTGTACAGGTAAGTGAATAGATTTACATACATTATTATATTTAGCAATTATATGTAGCAATTCATCGGAAATATCTTTAGGATGTGAAGTAGCAAATCTAACTCTAAGTAATGGATTTATTAATGCTACTTTCTCAATTAGTAATGCAAAATTAAGTTTGTCATCAGCTTCCCATGAATAAGAGTTTACATTTTGTCCTAATAAAGTAATCTCTCTATATCCTTTTTCAAATAAACCTTTTGCTTCGTTTATTATTGTTTCAGGATTCCTGCTTCTTTCTTTCCCTCTTGTATAAGGGACTACACAGTACGAACAAAAGTTCTGGCATCCTCTCATTATTGAAATGAAAGCAGATATTCCATTTCCATCAAGTCGTACAGGTTGTATTTCATCATAAGTTTCTTCTTCTGATAGTAGTACATTTGCTGCCTTTTGACCTTTTTCTACAGTATTTAATAAATTAGGTAAATCTCGGTAAGCATCAGGACCAACAATTAAATCTACAACTTCTTCTTCAAATATTTTATCTTGTAAACGTTCGGCCATACATCCTAATATGCCTATCTTTAATTCAGGATTTTTTTTCTTTAAAGCCTTTAATTCTTTTAACCTTCTATTTACCCTTTGTTCAGCATTATCCCTAATAGAACATGTATTTATAAAAACAATTGAAGCATCAGAAATTGCAGTAGTTATTTCAAAGTTATTATCAGCCATTATTGAACTTACTATTTCACTGTCTGAGAAGTTCATCTGACAACCGTAAGTTTCAATATATACTTTCTTTTTCATTCTTTTTATTAATAGTGTCGAAAAAATATTCGAAAGTTTTTAAACAACTAAGAATTAAAATTGTTTATAAATTCCAAATTAAACATTTATTATTCAAAACCTTATTTATGTTGATTATGAGATTGCAAAGGTATAAATAAATATCATTTTAACATTAAAAATAAATTTTATTTAAAATAAATAAGCGTTATAAATATTAATTGTTTTAATTTTGCCGCTTAAATTTGAATATTTCTAAACAACATAATTCATGTCAAAAAACCTCGTTATTGTTGAATCACCCGCTAAAGCAAAGACTATTGAAAAGTTTTTGGGTAAAGATTTTCTTGTTAAGTCCAGTTATGGACATGTTAGGGATTTATCTAAAGCTCAGATTGGAATCGAAATAGAAAATGATTTTAAACCTATTTATGAGATTACTGCTGATAAAGTTAAAACTGTTAACGAACTCAAGAAGCTTGCGAAAGAAGCTGAAGTTGTATGGCTCGCTTCCGATGAAGACCGTGAGGGAGAAGCTATTTCATGGCATTTAAAAGAAGCTTTAGGTTTAAAAGATGATAAAATTAAGAGAATTGTTTTTCATGAGATCACTAAAACAGCAATTCTTAATGCTATTGAAAATCCTAGAGGAATTGATATTCATCTTGTGGATGCGCAACAAGCTAGAAGAGTGCTCGACCGTTTAGTTGGTTATGAGATATCTCCTATTCTTTGGAAAAAAGTTAAACCGGCTCTGTCAGCAGGTAGGGTTCAGTCAGTTGCAGTAAGACTTATTGTAGAAAGAGAAGATGAGATTCGTAACTTTATGACTACTTATACATATAGAGTTACTGCTATTTTTGATGTTAATTCAGATAATAAATCAGACATTAAAAATAATGTATTAACTGCTGAGCTGTCGAAGAGATTTGAGAAAAAAGAACAAGCAATAGAGTTTTTAACTGATTGTATTAAGGCTGGGTTTACTGTTTCGGATGTAGAAACGAAGCCAGCTAAGAAATCTCCGGCACCACCTTTTACAACTTCTACTCTTCAACAAGAAGCTAGTCGTAAGTTAGGTTTTCCTGTTGCTAAAACAATGGTTGTTGCGCAGCAATTATATGAATCAGGGTTGATTACATATATGAGAACTGACTCCGTTAATCTTTCTAATATGGCAATATCAATGGCTAAGAACGAAATAGAAAGTTTATATGGTGAAGATTACGTTAAGACTCGTAAATATACTACAAAGACAAAGGGAGCACAAGAAGCTCATGAGGCTATTCGTCCAACTTATATGAATAACCAAACAATTTCTGGCGATAGCTCTCAAAAGAGACTCTATGAGCTTATTTGGAAGCGAACAATAGCTTCACAGATGAGTGATGCTATTTTGGAAAAAACTAATATTACAATAGATATCTCTAATAGAAAAGAAAATTTTATTGCAAGAGGTGAAGTTATTATCTTTGATGGTTTTCTTAAAGTATATTTAGAATCAAATGATGACGAGGAAGAAGAACAAAAAGGATTACTACCTAAGGTTAAAGCAGGAGAAAAATTACTTTTAAAGGAATCAACTGCTATACAGAGCTACACACAACAACCTCCTCGTTTTACTGAAGCTAGTCTTGTTAAAAAACTTGAAGAACTTGGTATTGGCCGTCCTTCTACTTATGCTCCAACTATTTCTACTATTCAAAAAAGAGAATATGTTGTAAAAGAGGATAAAATTGGTATAGAAAGACAATTAGAGGTTATCACACTAAAGGATAGTAAACTTAAGGAAACTAAAAAGACAGAGAAATCAGGTTTTGATAAAGGCAAATTATCTCCAACTGATATTGGTACTATTGTAAATAAGTTCCTTGTGCAGCATTTTAGTGGCATATTAGATTATAATTTTACAGCAAATGTTGAAATTGATTTTGACAAAATAGCTGATGGCGATATAAAATGGACAAAGGTAATTAAAGACTTCTATACTCCTTTCCACAAACAAGTTGAAGATACTTTAGAAACATCAGAAAGAGCCAGTGGAGAAAGATTGATTGGTGTGGATCCTGTAAGCGGTCGCAATGTATATGTTAGACTTGGCCGATATGGTGCAATGGCGCAGATAGGAGAAGCTAAAACGGAGGAAAAACCTAAGTTTGCAGGCTTAAAGAAAGGACAAAGTATTGATAGTATTACATTAGAAGAGGCAATGGAGTTGTTTAAAATGCCAAGAACTGTTGGTATGTTTGAAGATGCTGAAATGACTGTTGCAATAGGTAGATTTGGTCCTTTTGTTAAGCATGGTGCTGTATTTTATTCTTTAACTAAAACGGATGACCCTTATGAAGTTACTGAAGAAAGATGTATTGAGTTGATAAAATCAAGACGTATTTATAATGAAGCTAAAGCTGAGTTGAACAAACATTTTCCTAAGACAATGGGAGTTTATGAGGAAGAGGAAGTTATTGTTGCTATTGGCAAATTTGGTCCTTATATTACGCACAATAAAACAAATTTTTCTATCCCAAGGAGTGTTGATTTGATGAATATTACTTTAGCGGATGCAATTGAATACATTAAAGGCAACAAAAAGAAAACTTCTGAAAACGTAATTAAAGATTTTACTGAAAATAATGATGTTAAAGTCTTAAATGGTCGTTATGGTGCCTACATTAAGATTGGTAAGGACAACTATAAGATTCCTAAGGAAAAAACAGCTGCTGATTTAACATTAGAAGATTGCTTAAAGATTGCTGAAGAAACAGGTAGTACTTCTAAAACTAAAAGAGTTGTGAAGAAAAAGGTTGTTGCTAAAACTAAACAGAAATAAAGCTGTTAATTAACTATGTTTGATGTCAATAAAATAAGAGAAGATTTCCCTATTCTTAAACAGCTTGTTTATACTAAACCACTTGTCTATCTAGATAATGCTGCTACTACTCAAAAACCTAAATCGGTTATTGATGATGTTGTAAAGTATTATTACGAAGAGAATTCCAATATTCACAGAGGTGTGCATTTTCTGAGTCAACAGGCTACTGTTGCTTTTGAAAATGCAAGGAATTATATAAAAGATTATATTAATGCTGCCAATAACTATGAGATTATATTTACTCGTGGAACTACTGAAAGCATTAATCTTGTGGCTTTTTCATTTGGTAAAAAGTTTATCAACAAAGATGATGAAATTATCATCTCAGCAATGGAACATCATGCAAATATTGTTCCCTGGCAGATGATATGCGAAGATAGGCAGGCAATTCTTAAAGTTATTCCTTTTAATGATAAGGGTGAGTTGGATTTAGATGCTTTTGAAAAGCTCATTTCTGCCAAAACTAAGATAGTAGCCATTACTCATGTGTCTAATGCTTTAGGTACTATTAATCCTATTAAAGATATTATCAAAACATCCCATGACAATGGCATACCTGTTATGATTGATGGGGCACAAGGTATTGCTCATTCTAAGGTAGATGTACAGGATTTGGACTGTGATTTCTATTGTTTCTCAGGACATAAAATGTATGCGCCAATGGGTATTGGTGTGTTGTATGGAAAAGAAAAATGGTTGAACGCAATGCCTCCTTATCAGGGAGGTGGAGAAATGATTCAAACAGTTACTTTTGAGAAGACTACATATAATGAATTGCCTTTTAAATTTGAAGCTGGGACTCCTAATGTAGGTGCTGTTATTGGCTTACATTCAGCAATGAAATATGTAGATAATTTAGGTATTGATAACATAGCGGCTTATGAGGATGAGCTACTTAAACATGCTACTGCCGAATTACTAAATATTGATGGCGTTAAGATTATTGGCACCGCCGCACATAAAGCTGCTGTGATTTCCTTTAATATTGATGCGATACATCCTTATGATGCGGGCACTATAATTGATAGGTTTGGCGTAGCAGTTCGCACTGGGCATCATTGTGCTCAACCTGTGATGGATATATATAAGATTCCGGGTACAATCAGGGCTTCTTTTTCTTTCTATAATACAAAAGAAGAAATAGAACCTTTAATTAAAGCCATACATAAAGTAAAAGAAATGTTTAATTAAGATGTTATTATAATGACAATTAAAGAAGCGGGACAACAAGTTTCGGATGAATTCCAAAACTTTGATGATTGGATGGATAAATATAATTATGTTATTGAGTTAGGTAGAGAATGTCCGATGATTGACGAAAAGAATAAGGTGGAAAATAATCTTATTGCAGGATGTCAGTCGAGGGTGTGGCTAAGTGCTGATTATATTGATGGAAAGATTTATTATAAAGCTGATAGCGATGCTGTTATTACTAAAGGAATTGCTACTATTTTGATAAAAGTTTTATCAGGTCAGGAACCTCAGGCTATTATTGATGCTGATTTTGATTTTATTAATGATATAGGTTTAAAAGAACATCTATCACCAACACGTTCTAACGGATTGACTGCTATGATTAAGCAAATGAAATTATATGCTCTTGTATATAAAACAAAATATGAGACAACTCATTAAATTATCATTCAAAATAAAGAAAATAAAATGGAACATAATGAAAAGCTAAGACTATATCATTCAAGGATTCTTGATGCTTTAAAAACTATATACGACCCCGAAATACCTGTTAATATATATGATTTAGGTTTGATATACGAAGTTAAGATTGATGATGATTTTAATGTAAATGTTCAGATGACACTTACTTCTCCTAACTGCCCTGTTGCTGAGAGTTTGCCGGTAGATGTAGAGTTGGCTTTAAAAGGAGTTGAAGGTATAAATGAAGTTAAAGTAGAAGTAGTTCTTGATCCGGCCTGGAGCATCGAACTAATGTCTGAGGAAGCAAAACTTGACTTAGGCTTCTTATAAGAAACAATTACGAATTACGAATTACAAATTACGGCGTGACAAAGCGTAATTCGTAATTCGTAATTCGTAATTAATTAGTTGATTCTTATTACAAATGATGGTGTAGGTTTTCCTTCGTTGCCATCTATATCAACAGGGATTGCATAAATTGAATATTTATCACCCGAATTTAATCCCTTTACCAAACCTTTTGATTTGAATAATTGACCAACCATTGATTCAATACCAGCACCTTCGTCAGTTACCAAAGCACCATAAATATCGTAATGATGCGCAAATTTTGGTTTAGGCCCTTCCATCACTACTCTTAAAATACCTATTTGTATTTCGCCCTTATTACTAGTGTTTTTACCTTTAATAGCAGCTTTATTTTTATTAGCTTTTGATTTTTGTTGAACTAAACCTAATAAATTAGCTGTATCAGGATCATTTACTAAATTTATTTTATCTTCAACAAATACAGCATTATGATAAAACATACCGTTAAAATCTTTTAAATAGGCGACAACTCTTTTGCCGGCTGCAAGATCATTTTGCGAATGTAGAATTACATCTGCATCTATTTTATCATCCAATTCGGTTACTTTTAAACTAGAATATTGGATGCCTTCTATTTTTAAACTGTATTTATCCAAAAGAGCAGCGTAATCTTTTGAATATTGAATCTGCTGAGTAATTGAACCTGCTGGAGGTGTTTTAATTAAATAAAAACTCATTTTTATTAGTGTTAAATTATTAAATATTGTTATTTAAATTATAAATATATAAATTGTTAAAGTTGTTGTTATAACTGATTAGTGTTGAATTATTAGAATAGTTTGAGCTGTTGTTTACGAGACAACTGATGCTAGTTGCTAACAAACTGATGCTAGTTGCAAAATAACTGATGCTACTTGCTAACAAATTGATGCTAGTTGCAAAATAACTGATGCTACTTGCTAACAAACTCATGCTAGTTGCTAACAAACTGATGCTACTTACATAATAACTGATGCTACTTACATAATAACTGATGCTAGATTTGAATAAACTGATGCAAGCTGCACAATAGCTTATGCTAGTTGT
>JBAXLO010000079.1:0-17767 GCA_037134755.1 Bacteroidota bacterium
AAATACGTCCAAATATAGGATACTATAATATAGTATAGAAGAAATACGTCCAAATATAGGATACTATAATATAGTATAGAAGAAATACGTCCAAATGTGTAATATCATATAATTTGGTATGATATTTACATTTATAGCTATCATTAAATATTATTTTGTTCAGAAAAGGAAAAGAATCTTAACAAAAACAATTATGGTGTGATAAAAATGCGTAGAGACGTTGCATACAACGTCTCTACATTGATTATATGAGATATTATTAAGCTAAAATATTGTTTTTATACTGTTTTTATTTGTTTAATATTCATTAAACAACTGCATCGGTTCGAAATTACTTTATTTTGAATAGAATTATATTTTTGATCTTCAATTTCCACAATAAATTTTATTAAATCATTAAAAACAACCTTACACGAATCTTCAATAGTTGTATCAATGCTTAAATACAATACCGTATATCTCATTCTTTTTATAAATAAATCCGTAAATTTATATACTAATTCTAGCACATAGTTATGGAAATATTCATTAAATATTATAAGCTCATCAATGCTGTGTATTTTCGAAAACTCCTTATAAATAGATTGATGGAAAAGATACCAACTCGAATTGCTATACTCAAACCATTTGGTTTTGTATTTTTCTATATCATTTTCATTTGTTATTGAAGAAGTGACGATTAAACCCGATATTAAACTCTTAATTTCGTGCCTTAGCGACGTTATATCCTTTTGATAATTACAATAATCATCCCTTATTCCCATGCCGGCTTTGGCATCAACATATCTTTTCCGCTTAAGATTAAATAAAACATTCGTAATTCTATCGGCATTATTTTTAAAACTATTAAACACCTCGTCAACACATAAGTAATATATTTCATTATGAAACTCATGATCATTAGAATCGTCATTAAATGATTCAGAATAATATTTAGCTATTATAGATTGTTCGATAAACTCATTTGAGACTTCCATTTCTACATTTTTTCTTTTATAAATACAAAAACCATGCTATGCCATTTTATAGCTATCAAAATATGCTTTTAAATGTTCCTCTTTTTATTATAAATAAGAATTTATTTTATGATAAAAAGAAAGTTAATGACAAAAACAAAAGGTGTAAATAATTAATTAACATTGCTAAAAGGGCAGTTATTAATTTTATTAATATTGTTAACGAAGAAACTATCGCAGCATTATAATAATAATCATAAAAAATATTTTAAAAGAAAATTTAAAAAGAAAGATGTGATAATTTGTCCTAAAATCGTAAAATCATACTTAAAAAGAAAACATTATTAGTGTGAAAATAGATTACTGGACTCCTTAATTAAAAAACAACTTAATCCAACACTTCTTGCAAAATGAGATGCGAATTAATTTTGGTTAAAGAGGTGAGATGCAAACGAAAATAAACAATCAGTTTGTCTAATAACTCTCTTCTTTGAGTTCTGGAAAGCTTAATGTCGGCGATATTCTCGAAAGAAGTATTCATTAATTTATGAATAAAATAACTTAAGGGCGATAGAATATAGTCGTTGTGCAAAGGCCTGGCTACTTGAAAAGTTCCTTCTTGTATGTTGAAGACATTATTACTTTCGGAATAGTTGTTTTGAGGAAAGAAACCCAGATATTTTGTAAACTGTATCATAAACATCAGGTGGAAATCATTGATGTTTTCGGTAGCAATATCCAGTATCTGAATGGTGTGATAAAGAAAATTGAACAAGGCCGGATTGGCTTCTTCCTCCTGAATTGATTTATAGATTATCTCATTAATAAATAAAGAAATAGTACTCTTACGAATGTCGTAAGGCAAGGTTTGAAAGATATAATTGCTCTTGATCTCCTTAATGTTCTTAATGCCGTGGGAATTCTTTTTGTGATAAGCCACCACTTCAACCAACGATAGATGCTGCAACAAACTAATCTTAGTCTTTGACTTGCTGCTTCGCATACCTCTAATCAAATACGATTGCAAGCCATGTTGTTCGGTATAAATCTTAGCAATTACACTGCTTTCGGTATAATTGATATGATGCAAAACGATTCCGTTAGTCTTTGAAAGCATAATCCTATAAGCTTATTTAAAATCGTAATAGAGTGAATATACATAGCGGTTGCCCTCTTCAGTCCATATATTGACATCATCAATAGCAAAGGTGTCCTTGTCTTTGTTCCATATAAATATCTTCAGGATTGTATCTTTATTCTTAAGATTAAAATTAACTAAACCTACGGAATAATAAATCTTTTGCGATAAGCTATCGGAAGTTAACAATGTCTTTAGAGGAATACCCTGCCAATTGATAGACTTCCCATGAGTATCTTCGGTACTTATCACCAACAGAGGATTAGCAATAGTATCTTTAGGATAATAATTAAAGGAAACATGAAGGTTGTTGTATTTATTACTTATAATCTTAAAGATTGGAGTAATATAATTAGCATCATATTCAATATCTTTATTAAAATAAAAACTATGATCATCATCTAATACATAATTCAAAGCTTTCAAGTTTTGAATAACTTTTTTATTCTCTAATTTAATTCTAGGATTATTTATAACTATATATTTTCGATCTTGTTCTTTACTAAATTGTTTAGAGAAATAAAACATTTCATATCCATAACCCAAAGACTTCTTGATAAGATAAGGATAAGTTTCCTTGATAATATCACAATAATAAGAAGGAGTACCTACAACAGCAGCAAGTATAAGCTCATCGGAGATTTGTGCCTTTACTAGTTTATTAAATTTAAGTGCATTAACAGTATCAATATTAAAATGAACACAATTAAATTTAGTATTAAACAGCTTCTCATAATAACCCATAAAGAAATCACCATAACCATTTACCAGCACAGGAATATTTTTATGCGTTTGTTTATAGATTTCCTTAATCTGCCAAGCACATTCTCTGTAGCCCTGATGGTAAAAGAGTTTATAATATTTCCTTTCGATAGTTAAGGTATAGATATTGATATAAAGAATAAAAGAGATAAGCCCAATCTTAAGGTATTTGCCAAGCTCGGGGAAGAAAGAAAACATGCCGATAAGCAAGAAAGGGAACGTAAATATCATAACGGAATACTGGAGAACCGGTGCCACCATTCTTGAATAATAAAAGCCGATAAGCAAAGGCAAAAGGAACCAAACAAAGGATATAATGATGAACTTAATCTTTGTTTTATCAAATGTCTTAATACTTTTAAAAAACAAAGCAATTCCTGCCAAAGTAATGATAAAAGTAAAGATAATCTCGAGCTTTGAATAGTGAAAGATGAACTTTAAATACTCATAAAGGAAACTATATTCGGGGGCTGCCAACCAACCATCTTTCCCTCCTACTCCACCAACCTTCAATTGATAAAAGAAGATGTGCAGATGCGGAATGTAAAGAACAAAAATAGCTATCCCGCCAAGGAGATACAGTTTTAACTTAAGTTTGTTGATAAAGAACAAGCCGGTAATGCATACTATTAAAAGGAATAGCAAATTGAAATGATGATTATAAGCACTCAAAGCACCCGAAATAATAAAGCCTGCGAGATAACAGTTTATTTTCTTAGTATCATTATTAAAGATAAAGTTAGTCCAAAACCAAACCGTCAACAAAGCAAGGAAAAGACCGCTACTATAAGGTCTGGCAATCTGACTGAACATAATAGTAAACTGCAAAGTAGAAACATAAGCAGAGGTTATCAAAGCAACAGTGGAGTTAAACCATTTTTGAGCGATACGATACGTTATATACACCGACAAAATGCCCATAATCATGAAGGGGAGCTTTACAACAAACTCAGAAGTGCCAAAACATTTAATCCAATAATAAAGGAAAACCTGAACACCTGCAGGATGTCCATCAATGAGAACACCTTTATTGATAAGTTCGGAAAATGTATCAAAACGAGCACGGTAAATAGCGCTCAATTCATCTGAATTAAAAGGAATTTGATTGAAATGATAAAACCTTAAAACAAAAGAAACAACTAAAATAAGAGTAATACCTATTGTATCGGTAGAGAAAAAGTTTGAAGTGCCTAAAGTTTTATTATATCTATTCATTTTAAAACATTAGGTACTTTACAAATTGCTTTAATTAACAAATAAGATCTTTGTAACAACAGTTTCTGAGCCATCAGCATTCGTACAATAAACAAGATAAACACCTGTAGCAACTCTTTGTCCGCTGAAATTCTTTCCATTCCACACAGCTTGCCCACCAAAAGCAACCATATTGAAAACAAGATTGCCATAAATATCAGTAACCTTAACATTAGCATCTCTTGTAAGCCCTTTAATCCCTATCATTCCATTATATTCCGGACGAACAGGATTGGGATAGGCATACACAGGATTTACTTGCTTATCTGTACCTAAAGTTGCAGTGCTTTTATAAGCAACGATACCTGCATCAGTACCAAAGAAGACTTCGCCGGTATTTGGTGCTATTGTAATACTATTAATTGAATTAGAAAGTAAAGGGCTGTTTTCGGTATTGAAGTTATAAACTTGTGTAGTGCCATCAGGTGACATTAAGAAAACACCTGCTTTGGATGTTCCAATCCACTTCCTGTTGGCTCCATCAACAGCTATTGCAGTCACAGATTCAAACTCTAACAAATGCTGCACATAATTGCCCCATTGAATAAGTATCGTCTGTGCAGTGGTTGCAGATACACCGGCAGTAACAGAACTAAATACTGTTTCGGGAGAATATATTACTTTAATACCCTGGTCGGTGCCAATCCAAATTTGTCCATCAAGATCTTCAGCAAAACAATTAATATCATTAGTAGTTAAATCATTGCCTTTATTAATATTAATAACAGCTTTGTGAATTCCATTGTTATCCGCATTAAACACAGCAAGTTTGTTATCTCTTAAAAGCATCCATTTATAGTCGTTCTTATCACAATATACCGTTGAAAGTTCACTAACAATATCGCTTATATCAAATGACTGCCATAGACCGCCATTTGCATATTTAACCGATAATGCTTTTGGAGCTGATGAATTAGTTACCCATAAGTTGCTCGATTGATCATAACAAGCTCCACCTACTCTAAAGTACCTTTGTCCGGCATAATAAAATTGTTGCAGACTACTGTTAGTTTCATTATAAACCGCAGTTAACTTGTTATTATTAAACTCTAACAACCCTGTACTCCACGAAGCAGCATAAAAATGGGTGTCATCATTAGGATCAATAGCAATATCTGTTAAATCTGAGATGGAATCTAATCCACTTATATATGATTGATCCAAGGAAGTCCATGTTTCATTATTAAAGACATTAACAACGCCTTGCTCACCTGCTCCTCCCCACGAAACAGTATTAATACCTCCAGGAACAACAAACAAAGAATTAGCAGTAGCTCTCATATTATAAGCATCTTTTGCTGAGGGTCCATTTGGTTTTATAAATTCAGCTGACCATCCGTTATTACTAGTCTTTATTAGTCCTAATGAATTATCAGCTATCCACACAAAACCATCTTTATCTAAAATTCCATCCAAAGGATTAATGTATTTTTGATTAGGATAAAAGATTAACTGATATCTACCTAAAGTATCGTTATAAACGCCTGCATAACCTGAATAAGACACAACCAGATTACCATAATTTATATGAAAATTTAATACATTACTTGTGTCAAAAGAAGTCCAATTGTTATTCTTTTTAGCAAACAAAGTATCTTTAGCAGTTGCCCCTTTATCTTTACAAACAACAAGTTTATTATTAATAATACCTATGTTCTTGAATTTAGATTGTGGATTATTAATTGTTGTATCTAAACTCCAATACTGATAATTAGCCAACCAGGGACTATTAATATCAGAATAATATATCCCTGCATCAGTTGCAGCATATATGTTTGAGTTGGTATATGTAATGTCGTTAATGCCTAACTGACTTCCATTAGGGCCAATTTTATAGGTGTCTTCTATTTCGTTTTTAGTAATATTAAGATTTACAATCCCAAAACTACAAGCAAGATAAACAGTATTGCCTTTTGAAGCAATATTATTAATAGTTTTCTTACCGGGTATCGATTTTAATTTAATATCAGGAATGTTCATAATATTATCATTCTTCAACAAATCGATATTAGTATTTGAATAGGCTATAACCAATGTTTTGTTTTGATTATTATAATGAATTGCACTAATATTAACATCCGATAAGCCCGATACTTTCGAGAAACGTTGAAGACTATTATCACTCTTATCAAAATAGAAAAGACTGTAAGGAGTTGCAGCATATATCCTGTTTTCGGCTTCAACCACAGCTATAACCTTGTTGTAAGGCAAATGAACACGCCAGCTTCCAATAGGAATACCCTGCCCTAGGGATGTTTTGATAAGAAGAACCAATAATATATTGATAAGAATAACTTTGATGAACTTCATAAATTAATATTGAAATTAGGATGCAATAATACAAAACTTTATTCTATTTTAACTGATTTATTTATATTTTATTGTTCTATTTATCATTATTAAACCACAATAATTGCAATAGCTGAACTAATCTAAATCATATATTTTTGACTACGGTAGCAAAAGAATGTATATCTTTGCTAAAAAATTGGCTCCGTAGTTTAGTTGAATAGAACGTCAGATTCCGGTTCTGAAGGTCGGGGGTTTGAGTCCCTCCGGAGTCACTTTATTTTTATCTTTTATGTCTAGTTTCAATTCATAATTGTAATTTCTGCCAATAATAAATCCTATCGGAATTATTTAAACATTAAATCCCTACCCAAATTATTATATATTGAATCGATTTTTTTATTCGTAAAATTTAAATAATATTGATGATTTTCTTAAAAAAAGGGGTTTTAACACATTTTTACAGAAAACAACATTTTGTAACTATTTGGTTACACAGTACATTGCTCATCCTCAAAAAAAAGGGAAGCAAAACACAAAGGAATTGCTCATCCTCAAAAAAAAGGGAAGCAATTCCTTTGTATTTCAGTTTATCTCATTTCAAGGAGTAGTAATTCCTTTGTGTTTTAGTCAATCCTGATTTGAGGAGAAGCAAATCCTTTGTGTTTTGGTTAATCTCAATTTGAGGGGAAGCAAAACAGCCTTTTTATTATTGTATGGATAATGATAAATGAAAAAAAATATATTATCCTTTTTTAGTTTTGGTATGAAAAAAAAGAATAAGTTAAATAGAGAGAACGAGATGTTTGACTCTTTGCATGTTGTTTAATTTTAAAACAGTACTAAATATTTATTTCAAAACTGTTCAGTATTTATAGCTTTTGTAAACTATAATATGGCAAACTATTTTATGTTTATTTAAATTAGTTTTATTAAAAGGAATTGTATAATTTTGCAGATCGGTTTAACGATTTAAATTAACATACATAACAATGAAAAAGATTCTTTTGGGCATCATCACGTTTATTATTTTAAGCATTAACGCAAATGCGGAGCTGATAACAGGAACATTTAATATACCGGGAGATTATCTCTCTATTAACTACGCAATGATCGATATATCCTCCAATGGTGTTGGTTATGGTGGAGTTATCTTTAATGTTGCTGCCGGATACACCGAAACGGTAACAGGCTTAACGCTTAATACAATAACAAGTAGCGATATTAATCATTCTATTGTGTTTCAGAAGATAGGCATAGGGGCTAATCCAAAGATTATTGCTACTGGCGGAACAGGTACTGTAGATGCGGCAATTACAATATCAGGTACTAGTTTTGTGACTTTTAATGGAATTGATATTGCTGTAAGTGGCACTAATCTGGAAATAGGTTATCTGATTCAAAACGCGTCTACAAACGTGGGATCTCAATATGATACCATAAAGAATTGTAAAATCACACTCGACAAAAGCAATACTAACTCGTTTGGCATTTATCAAATGCCTACCTTTATTCCGGCATCATTAGCAGGCACCAATTCATTTAACACCTTTCATAATATTAGTGTTGATAATGCCTATAATGGGATATACCTCTTGTCGCAAACTAACTTTCGTGACCAAAATTGCACGGTTGATTCGTGTATGATAGGAACTTCCGGCGCAAATAGTATTGGAGGAGGGGGTACTCAAGCCACATGGGGCTTAAGATGCGATGGGGCTAACAATGTAAAAGTATGGAACTGCGAAGTATGTAACATTACTATGTCGGGTACAAAAAACATTGGCGGTATTTTTCTTAGTGCTTGTACAGGCGTTTGTCAGGTGGTTAATAATAAAGTGCATGATATTAAAGTAACTTCCACTTCGTTGACTGCTATCCCCATAGGTTTGCGAATTGAAGAACCTTCCGGAGAAACAGCTTCGCTATATAATAATATAGTATGGGGGTTTGCGCATGGGCTTACTACTGCTAACGCAACGATGTTGTGCAGAGGCATTTCTATTAACTCACAATCGAGCTATACAGGCACTGTAAATGCTTATTTCAACACCATTTCAGTTGTATTGGGAGCTGCCCCTACATCCACCGTGTTTAGCATAGGATATGGATTGGCAAATATTAAAAATAATATCTTTAGCAATACTTCCACAACTGGAGCAACCTCTTCCAGGTATTGTATCTATGCTGCAAGTGGCACTTTAAGCTCTTCGGATAATAATGATTTGTATATACCTACAGGAACTAACAGCTTTACCGGCAACTATGCAGGTGTTAACAAGGCTTTTCTTAGCGACTGGCGTACAGCTACTGCTATGGATGCCGGCTCAACAAATGCTAACCCTACCTTTACTTCCTCAACAGACCTTCATACTATTATGGCAACATTGAATAATCAAGGAGTAACAATAACTGGTGTTACAATAGATAATAGCGGCACTACACGCTCCTATCCTCCCGATATAGGAGCTTATGAATTCTCTTTGTATGCCACAGTTAAAGCAGGTGCTACAGCCACAAATATAACTTCAACAAGTGCTACGTTGTCAGGCACTATTAATGCTAATAACGAAATTGCTACCGGTGTTTTCGAATATGGAACAAGTCTTTCTTATGGTTCAACTTCAGCTTACACACCATCACCTGTTACAGGTGTGATTAATACTTCGGTTTCTGCTAATATAACAGGGCTACTGCCTAATACAACTTATCATTTCAGATTAAATGCTACTACTTCTAAAGGTCTTTTTAATGGAGATGATCAGACATTAACTACAGCTACCCCAACCCTAAGTGCAAGCTCATTACTTAATTTTGAAGCTATATGTGTTAACACGACATCTACACCTAATAGCTTTACGATCATAGGCACTAATCTCACAACTGATAATGTAACAGTAGCTGCACTCAATGGTTTTACTTATTGTACAAGTGCAAATGGAACTTATAGTACTTCTTTATCGATAGCTCAAACCGGAGGTAGTTTCTCACAAGTGGTTTATGTAAAATTCAATCCTACCAACGTTCAATCTTATAATGGCAATATAGCAATAGGAGGTGGAGGTGCTGTTTCATATAATGTAGCAGCTACAAATACAGGTGTTAACCCTGCAACTGTTATAAACAATCAATCTACTGCTACACAATCTGTGTGTGTTAGCGGTGCTTTTAATCCAATAACTGTTACTGCTTCGGGTACTAATCTAACTTATCAATGGTATAGCAATACTACTGCAATTAATACCGATGGCACTTCTTTACTTACAGCTAATGGTACTCAAACCAGCACTTGTACTCCTCAAGCTATAGCCAATGGAACTCTTTATTATTATTGCATTGTAAGCGGAACATGTGGAACTGCAACTAGTGCAATATCCGAAGCGTTTAATGTATATCTTACCTCACAACCCACTAACTTAACACTCCAAGCAGACATTACAACTATCACAGGTACTTTCTCCAGCTCCTCAGGTGCTGACCATTTTTTAATTATTAGAAGCACATTAAATACTTTATCTTCTACACCTATAAACGGCACTAATTATAATACTTATGATGCTTTGGGTGGTGGTTTTGTAGTCTCTTATCAAACGGGCACAGCAATATCCGATTCAGGTTTAATCTCCGGTATGCACTATTATTATTATATCTTTGCTGTTAATAATAACTGCACTAGTGGTCCTTCTTATGTTATAAATAATCCCCTTAGCGGGAATATGGCTACCAATATGCCACTTCCAACTAATAAAACACTAAAAATTACAGCTATGCTACAAGAATATTTTAACAACCTAACTGGTGTAATGAATCCAACTAAAGGAATTAATTGGGTTTCCGGTGATCTCTTTAATAACTTTGGTGATTCAATTGTTGACACTATAACTGTTATCATAAGACAAACAAATGCTAGCGATCCAACAAACCCTTGTACTAAAGACACTACACTTTATGGTGTAAGTATTAATGTTGATGGTTCAATAACTCCTATTTCTATTTCTTCTTCCTTGGCGGGATATCATTATATAGAAATTAAGCATCGCAATAGCATAGAAACCTGGAGTGATTCAGTTGATTTCTCAAATGATACTGTAAGATACGATTTCTATAATCATATCTCACAATTTGCTTTAGATGGTGGTATGTTGCAAAATGGAACACATACATGGATATGGGGAGGAGATGTTAATCAAAATGGAAATCTTGAATCAGCTGATGCTACACTTATTTATGTAGCAGCAAATTCAGATGACCCAACTGTTAATAATGGCTATGTTATCTGCGATATTGATGGTAATGGAAATTTAGATTCTCAAGATTATGGAATGGCTTATAACAATGCAAATCTCGGAGCTAATGTTATTAATCCTTTCTCTTATCTAAAGAAAAAGTAGAGAAATAAATTAAAGCATAAATAGTTTTATGTATGATGGGTTATTATTAAGACAGTTATTAAAATTGTTAAAAATAAAAAAAAACAATATGAACAAAGGTATTTTGTTGTATGTTTGTACTGTTAAAATAAACCAACAAATATATTCAAAAAAATGGCATTAACAATAACAGATCAAAACTTTGAAGAAGTAGTATTGAAATCAGATAAAGTGGTTTTAATAGACCTATGGGCAGAATGGTGCGGTCCATGCAGAATGGTTGGACCAATTGTAGAAGAAATGGCAAAAGAATACGAAGGTAGAGCAGTAATAGGCAAACTGGACGTTGATAACAACCCTGAAACAACCAACCGTTTTGGCGTTAGAAATATACCTACTATCTTATTTATTAAAGGTGGAGAAATTGTAGACAAACAAGTAGGCGCAGTGCCAAAAGCTGTACTTACAAAAAAATTGGATGCTCTATTATAATATATAGTGTCGCCTCGGAAAACAAATAATGGAACAAAATACAATTGAACAGAACCGGATTGAACAATTCGGTTCTTTAGAGTTTATAGCACGGCAGGTTGTAGAGGGATTTATTACAGGCTTGCACAAAAGTCCGTTCCATGGCTTTTCAGTAGAATTTGCCGAACATAGATTATATAATGATGGAGAATCAACACGTCATATAGATTGGAAACTATATGGTAGAACTGAAAAATTGTTTGTAAAAAGATATGAAGAGGAAACAAATCTTAGATGTCAAATTATAATTGATAATTCGTCATCTATGTATTTTCCTTTTGATAAAAAGATTGCAGCCGATAATCCCAATAAAATAACCTTTGCAGTATATGCTTCCGCAGCAATTATGTATTTACTAAGAAGACAAAGAGATGCAGTTGGCTTAAGTGTGTTTGCAGATAATATTGAGCTTCAAACTTTATGTAAATCAAATCTGATTCATCATAAATTACTTTATCATAAGTTAGAAGAACTGCTCAACCCTATTTCAACTGAAGAAAGGAAGAAAACCTTTGCTGCAGATGCTTTACATCAGATAGCAGAAAGTATCCATAAACGTAGCCTAGTAATAATTTTCAGCGATATGTTTGAAAATAATAACGAAACAGAGAAATTGTTTCAGGCTTTACAACATCTCAGACATAATAAACATGAAGTAATTTTATTTCATGTAACTGATAAAAAGAAAGAAATGGATTTCGAATTCGATAATCGTCCTTATAAATTTATTGATGTAGAAACCAGCAAAGAAATAAAAATAAATCCTAGTCAAGTAAAAGAAAATTATATTAAAGCGGTCAACGACTTCAAAAATCAGCTTAAACTCCGATGTGGTCAATATCAAATTGACTTTGTCGAAGCTGATATTAATCTTGGATTTCGTCAAATCTTATTACCCTATTTTCTAAAAAGGGGAAAAATGCACTAGAAAAGATAAATAATATTCTTTTTTGTATTTTTCTGCATTAAATTTCAGTAATTTTTATTACTTTTGTGCCATATTTTAATTTGTTCATTTATTTGCACAAAAAATAGACATTCAAATAATAATAACAATAATAATAATCAGCTATGAAAAAAAATAGTTTAAGACTTTTATCAACACTTATATTAGTTACCATACTAGTATCTGGTTGTGGACTAAGCAAAATGGTAAAAAAATACAATACAGTAACGTATGAAGTAACACCAAACCCTTTAGAAGTTCATGGTGATAAAGTATCTGTTACTGTTAAAGGAAGAATTCCAGCAAAATATTTTAATAAAAAAGCAGCAGTTTATGTACAACCTGTTTTAAAATATGAAAGTGGCACTACCGCTTTAAAACCATTTTATCTTAAAGGTGAAAAAGCACAAGGTGATGGGACAGTTATTAACTACAAAAATGGCGGATCATTTACCTACACTGATGTAATAGATTACAAACCTGAAATGAATAAATCGGAATTGTATGCAAACCCTATTGCACATATGTCCAATAAAGTTCCAGCAACAACTAATTCAAAACCATCAGATGTTAAACTTCTAAAGAAAGCAGTATCATTAGGAGATACTAAATTAGCAGATGGTATTATTTATACATCTCAAAGAATTAATGTTAATGGTGGTGAAAGCGTAAGTGCTCCTGATGGATACGAAAAAGAAACTATCATAAACAAAAAAGGAACTATTTATTATGTTGTTAATATGTCAAATTTAAACTTTAAACTTGATTTGAATAAAACAGCTGAAGCAAAAACATCTTTGACTGCAATTAACGAATTAATTGCTCAGGGTTGGGTTATAAAAAATATAGATATCAATGCATGGGCTTCACCGGAAGGAGAAGAAAATCACAATGAAAATCTTTCGAAAGACAGAGCAAAAACTGCTAATAAATATATGGAAGATCAAATTGATGGTTTCTTAAAAGAGGTTGCAAAGAAAACTAAAACTAAAGTAAAAGACATTAAAAAAGCAACAACATATACAATTAATGCAAAAGGTGAAGACTGGGATGGATTTATTGCTTCATTAGAGAAGTCAGATATTAAAGAAAAAAGCACAATTGTTAATGTTATTAAATCTCAACCAGACCATGCTAAAAAACAGCAAGAGATTAGAAACATGACAGTAATTTACAAACAAATTGAAGAAAAAATATTGCCTCCATTAAGAAGAGCAGAAATTACAGTTAATTTCTATCAACCTAAGAAAACAGACAAACAAATGGCTTTACTTTCTACTAATTCTCCTGATTCATTAGATAATAAAGAGCTACTATATGCTGCTACATTAACAAAAGATCTAAACACACAACTTAAAATATATAAAGCTGCTACATCTATATATCCACAAGATTGGAAAGGTTATAACAATGCTGCAAGTGTTGATATAAAATTAGGTAATGCAAATGAAGCTTCTTCACTTTTAGAAAAAGCTAATTCATTACAACCAAACAATGCTTCGATTACTAATAATTTAGGTGTTGTTTCATTAATGAAAAAAGATTACAAAACAGCTAAATCATATTTCGAATCAGCACAAAAACTTGGTGCTTCAGAAGGTTACAACTTAGGAATTATTATGATAAAAGAAGGCAATTATAATGCTGCTTTATCATCATTTGGTTCTAAAAAATGTGATTATAATGTTGCACTTGCGTCATTACTTTCAGGAAATAATACAGCTGCAAGTGCAGCTATTGAATGTGCACCTTTGAATGCTCAAACTTATTATTTAATGGCAATAATTGGAGCAAGAACAAATAATTTAAATATGATTTATGATAATCTTAAAAAAGCTTGTAGCGAAGATGCAATTTATAAAGCTCAAGCAAAAGATGATCTAGAATTTGCTAAATATAACAAGAACTCTGAATTTCAGAATTCAATAAGATAGTTAAACAACTTTATCAGTTAAAAAAAGCTCCTCTAGAGGAGCTTTTTTTATTTTAATAAAAACTTAATGTAAAATATTTAAACCTTTTTAACTTTTTTACGTTAAAATAATGTATATTTGCAGAAAATTTCGGGATTATATATCTTTGTATTATATTTCCCAACTTTTTCAAATTATTAATAACACCTATTTTAAAATTATATGAAAAAAATATATTTGTTAATCGCATTGTTTATAGTACTATTTAGTATTAAATCGCATAGCCAATCAGAAAAGGGGAAATTTTTAGATAATTGGTCTCTAAACCTTAATGCAGGAATCCCTATGTTTTGGGGAGATGTTGAATCAACTTTAAGTGATAAAGTTAAAGCAAATACAGGATGGGGTTTTATGTTATCTAAAAGCATGAGTTCTTCTTTTGCCTTAAGAGGAGAATTTATTGGCGGAAGTGTATCTGGAAGTCAGCCAAAATACAACCGCTATTTTGATGCTGATTTTTATGATTATCATATAAATGGTACATTAAATTTTATCAATCTAATATATGGCGAAAACCCTTGTAGAAAACTTAATGTTTTTGGCACATTAGGTATAGGTTTTAATCAATTTAGAAGTTTATTGAAAGAAATTAGCACCGATAAAATTATTGCACATAGTGGATATAGAAGTGTAGTTAATGGTGCAGGCGAAGAATGGGTTACAGAAACATTTATTGTTGGTGGTATTGGCTTTACTTATAGATTAGATAGTAGATTTGATCTCTCATTAGAAAATCAATGGCATGTTATGAATACTGATTATTTAGATGCTAAACCAGGTAGATTTAAATATGACATTTTATCCTATACTTCTTTTGGAATTACATATAAATTCAATTTCAGAAAAAATCCTAACACATTTGTGGATTGTGGAAAAGGAGGGAATCTAAAAGGTAAATTAGATGATGGTAGCAAGAAATATTATTATAATTATGAAACTAAACAAATAGATTCTTCTAGGTTTTATTATAACAATTATGAGAATAGAAGAATTGACACATTATTATATAACGGAAATCCTGTTTATAAATATAATATTTACAACTATAATGGAGGTGAGGTGATAATTAATGAAGGTAGTAAATCTTCTATTACAAAAATAGATAGTTTACTAAGATTTAATAATACACCACAAAATGATAAGATATTAGAATTGGAAAACAAAATAAAAGAACTTGAGAATAGAAAGAATAATGTTGCGCCAACAAATATTACTCCGAATAATAACGATAAGATAAATGAGTTGGAAAACAAAATAAAAGAATTGCAAAGTCAGAAGAATAATGTTGTTCCAACTAATAACACTCCTGTTAATAATGACAAGATGAATGAATTGGAGAATAAAATCAAAGAGCTAGAAAACAGGAAGAATAATGTTGCTCCAACGAATAATAATAATGACAAGATAAATGAGTTGGAAAATAAAATAAAGGACCTGGAAAATCAAAAAAATAGTAAAGGTTCTTCAAATAATGTAACAACTACTAATAATATTACAAATGTTGGTCCTGATAATTTAAGTTTGCTTTCTGTTTTCTTTGACTTTAATAAATCAGTTATTCCTGCTTCTGAAATGCAAAAAATTGAAATCGTTGCAAAGTTAATGTCAAAAGATCCGTCTATGAAAGTTGTTGTAACAGGACACTGTGATCAGAAAGGTACAGAAACTTATAACGAACGTCTAAGTAAAAGAAGAGCTAATGTTGTCTCAAAAGTATTAATTAATAAATATAAAATCAGCAAAGATAGGATTTCTAAAGAATTTCACGGAAAGAAAAACCCGATCTCTCAAGAACATTCAATAAATAGAAGAGTTGATTTTATCAGACAATAATATTTTAATCTAAATAAAAAGAAGAGGCTTTCTCAAATGAGACAGCCTCTTCTTTTTTATAACTAATATACCTTACACAATTTTCTTCGCAAACTATCTAGTTATGTTGATATGATATGTTTAGGTGATAGATTTTAACCCACATCTCAGCTCAGGAGAGTCTGAAGTGTTAAATATTAGTTAAATAAGAGCTAAAAGGGATTATTTTAAGTGATTCATCAGGTATACCATTTTATGACACACAGATAATAAGCATTTGTGTATTTTTGTATTTGTGGAATTGTAAAATGCAATCCTATCTCAGCCATTGACAATTAATATTACAGGTTTAAATTTGCGGCTTTTTTTAAGCCATTTATCAAATATTGTAAGACAACTAAGACACGCTATAGTATTTATAGTTTGTGTAAAAATTACCGTGATGGTTCAAGAATATTACATTGATCAATAATAAATTTTGGAAAATTAGATGAGCTTCCTACATTGGAGCAGAAGAAGTTACTAGAAATTCATATTGAAGAGTTAATGAAAAATGGAGGCAATACTTTAGCTTTAAATACAGTTAGTCCTAAAATATAAGAGTTGGCACAGCATTATTACAGAGAGGTAATAAAAAGAGACGATATGATTTAAAGCACAACAGTTTATTGGAACAGGAAACAGTTTTTATAAATACTAAAAAGAAAAAAGATGCACATGAGATAGGAGCAGAATGGTTGTGTTTGCAACCTATCCGACAACTAGGGATTAGTGATTTCTTGAAGAGTAAGCACTGGTGTGAAGATAAAATAAACTTAGCACTGACACATATTCATAAGTCGAGCAGTATATCCGGCCTCAGAACTTAAGCCGTATCCTGGATAAAAGACAACTCAGCAGTATGTGAGTTGATAGGCTTTGATAAGAATAAAGTCACAAAAGATTTATTGTACGGTATAATCAAAAGATTATTTTAACTAAAAGAGTCATTAGAACAATTTTTATCTAAGCATACCAATGAATTGTTTGACTTGCAGGATACGATTATACTATATGATTAAACCCAAATTACGCATTAGAATAAATTTCATATATATTTTAAATATAATCAATCATTTAATGCATTTATTTTCTAATGCGTAGCATTAGAGAATAATATTGGTTATTTAATTGGCATCTTGATATTTGTAATGACATTTTAATATCTTAATGCGTAATCTGGGTTAAACCAATACTTATTTTGTTTGAAGGAGAGATGAATCAAAACGAGATCGCACGCTTTGGCAGGAGTAAGGAAAGCGATTTGATGCTTAGCTTATTGTTTTAGTGGTAGTTGTTACCAGGAAGGCTTTTTGAAATACTGCAATATTTTTGAAAGCAATACGGCAGATAACACTAAATTAGAAATTATGATTAAGGATCTAAGCTCGCCTACTTCTGTTCAGTATCGCAAGCTTATAGTTGGGATGGATGTAGGAATTGCTACAGATGATAACACCAAATTACTCAGAGCAAAAGGATATGACGATCTTTGTGTCTCACGTTCTAATTTGAAAGCTTATGAAGCAGATACCAGTTGTGTTACTGTTATGATAAAAGATAAAAAACTAAAGCCAAGAGAACTATTGAAAGTTAGAGTAGAAAATGATAATGTTCATTATTTATGGTTAAGATTCATGCAAAAGCATTAAAAGAAAGAAGTATGAATCGTCTTTTTGCAGAAAGGTTTGAACAAG
>JBAXLO010000080.1:0-17628 GCA_037134755.1 Bacteroidota bacterium
AAATGAGTCATATCATATTATTTGGTATGATATTTACATTTATAGCTATCATTAAATACTATTTTGTTGAGAAAAGGAAAAGAATCTTACTAAAAACAATTATGGTAAAGTAAAAATGATTACATTTATGGAATTAAACTTAATAAATTAATAAATATGAAGTATATATCGTTAAAGGATTTACCTATTCAATTTTCAAGAATATTAAATAAATCAATTCAGAAAAGAAAAACGCTTAGGCAATAAAATAAGAATTGGGAAATAAAGCTTAATGTATAAAAACAAAGAACCTTCACCATGTATATGATGAAGGTTCTTTGTTTTTATTGTGTTCTATAAAGTTTAAAACTTAAAATTGTTGTCTTATTTTAAAGATTTCTTCTTTAGCTTCTATAAGCTCAGGTTTCATATTCCCTTGAATTTTAATAGCAGTTGTTTCAGCTAAGTTTTGATAATACTCAATACCATTAAGAAGATTGTTACAGAAACTGGTATAGTGTTTTCTGCTTTTATCATCTAAATTATTAATTGCATCTTTAATAATATCCTTAAGATAATCAATATATAATTTCAGTTCATTAATAAAGAAATGTGGACGATAGCCCGGATTTAATAGATTAGTACGTCCGTATATATGGTCAACCATCTCTTTAAGGGTAGCTATTTTGGAGAAATATACAATATTAGGTCCTGTGCAAATAGTAACCGCAAGAGAGTTGCCCTTAATAGGCTCCATCTTGTTTTTAATAAATGCGGTATTACTTAAGCCAAGACATAAACACTCTTTAGCCATCACAGCATCACGCTTTTTCTTATATTCTGCATCAGGTAAATTCTCTTCTCTTAGTTGTTCAAGTTTTTTACGCTGATAGCTGATAGAAGCAGTGCAAAGAGGTTTTCCTGCAAATTCGTTGTTGAACAACATCATTTGTTCAGTACAAGGACTACCAGGTTTGCCACCCTTAATACGTTCTTTCTTCTCTACTTCAGCAGTTACTTCCTTTAAATAATTAAAACGAATACCTAAAGGAGAATTATTACTAAGCACAACATCCTCAGCTTTTGAAGCACTAATTAATTGGAGTGAATCATTGTCGAGAGTTGTAGCCTCAGGCACTAATAAAAAAGGACTACCCCAACCTGTGCCATCCATATCATAATAATCAAGAAGCAAATTATTTTCTTCAGCAGTTCCAATTCCCCCTTGAACAGTTAGTCGCAAATGTGGAGGTTCTGTAGAGATTTCTTTTCCTTTTATTTCTTGAGCTTTTGCATAAAGCGTAAATAGTTCGTTGATAAGTTCGGTCTTCTTGCTTTTAAATTCTTCAAGTATTGGACCTAATAAAAGACCATCAGTAGCAAAAGCATGTCCGCCACAATTAAGCCCCGACTCAATCCTGAATTCAGATACCCAAACACCTTTCTTAGCCAAAAACTTTCCTTGTATCAAAGCAGAACGATAATCACTAACCTTAATAACTATTTTCTTTTCGAACTGCCCTTTTGCAGGAGTTGTAAATTGATTGAATCTTTCTATATAATTATATAAACGAGGATTCATACCTGCAGAAAGTACAATTGAAGAGCCTTTAAGATCGCTATTGGCATAACCTCTGAATGCACTTACGGCAACAGAACCATCTTCAATAATATTACCATCTTTATCCACAGCATCAATGTCAACTTTGGTCATTATATTTACATCAATACTTCCTGGACGAATCTCCAAACGAAGCATATTCTGTAGTTTTTCTTTAGTATGACCATCATCAGTATCGAGCATCTTAAGATAAAGCTGCTTTATTTTACTGTCGTTAGGTAACATTTCGAAATATAATACAATCTCTGAACCAGTTTCAAATGCTGATTCTTTAAGCTTTTCAACTTTTTCTTTAACAATTTTATTAACCAGATTTAAATAACCGGTTATACGTTTGGCGCGGTAATCTTCTTCTGTCTTTGGAATTGGAATAAATTCTTCATTCCTAAGCTGACAGTAATAACCTCTCATTTTTTCAATAAGGGTATCCTCCATAATTGAAATTACAGAAGAGATACCTAAATGTGCAACTTTTACTGGAGATTCAACAGTAAAAGCAAGCCCCATTACAGGTATATGAAACGAATGAACAGGATTATCCATTTAAAATGTTTAAAATTCGGTACAAAGATACTCAATTTATTAAGACGAAACGTCAATTCTTAACAATAAATAACAAAAACCCGAACGAAATTATCTATAAAAGCCAGGTATATTATGTTTTAACATCATAATATTAATTAAATATTTTTTTTAATAAAATTCATTGATGGAAGAAAATTAAAATAATAGAGCCTTCCCCAAATAAATGATGAAGGCTCTATGTATTCCTAAAAGTCTAATAGCCTACAGCCTAAAAGCCTCTAAAGATTTAAAGCTTGTGCAACCAACTCTATCAAATCAAAGTTCTGAACCTCTTCTTCTTTGTTCTTGCTTTTTAAACCATCAGTAAGCATGGTCATGCAGAAAGGACAAGCAGTTGCAACTATATTGGGCTTGGTTTCTAAAGCATCTTCTATACGTTCAACATACACTTCTTTGTCGCCTTTTTCAGCTTCTTTAAACATTTGAGCACCGCCTGCACCACAACATAATGCAAAGCTTTTGCTGCGTTTCATCTCTACATTAGTAGTATCAATAGCATTAAGGATATTCCTTGGGGCTTCATATATTCCATTACTTCTGCCCAAATAACATGGGTCGTGGAAAGTTATACGTTTATCTTTAAAAATATCAGTGTTAATCTTTAGTTTACCTGCATCAATAAGTTCTTCGAAGAATTGAGTGTAATGCAACACCTCATAATTGCCACCTAAATCAGGATATTCATTCTTAAAGATATTAAAACAATGTGGACAAATTGTAAGTATCTTCTTCACCTCATAAGCATTCAGAATCTCTATATTACCTAAAGCTTGCATCTGGAAAAGCATTTCGTTACCTGCTCTACGGGCAGGATCGCCTGTGCAAGATTCTTCAGTTCCCAACACTGCATAATCAATATTTAAATGAGTTAATATCTTTGCAAAAGCCTTGGTAACTCTCTTATATCTTTCATCAAATGCACCTGCACATCCAACCCAAAACAAATACTCCGGTTTCTTGCCCTGAGCAAATAGGTTAGCCATTACAGGCACGTCAACTTTAACTGTTTCTTGTTCCATAATATCTTAGTTTTTATTCATTACTAAATCCTGAGCCCACAATAATCTATCTTGTGGCGAATATTGCCATGGCGCACCATTGTTCTCTATATTAGAGAAAATCATTTTAATTCCTGTAGGAACACTACCCTCTTCCATAGCCAGATAACGACGCATATCAACAATCAACGAAGGATGATTAATATTTACCGGACACTCTTGCGCACAAGCATTGCAGGTTGTACACGCCCAAATCTCTTCCTCAGTAATATAATCTCTGATGTATGATTTATTATCAGTATACTCTTTATTCTTGAGTAGCTTTCTTCCTTTCTCGTTCATACGAGCTCTGTAATCAATGAATATTTTACGTGGAGAAAGCAATTTACCCGTAATGTTAGCAGGGCAAACAGAAGTACATCTGCCACACTGAGTACACGACAAAGAGTCAACATAATTCTTCCATGTGCCATCTTCAATATCCTTTACACCGAACCTTTCGGGAGGAGCGGCATCAGCAGCAGGAGTAGCATAAGCCAGATTTGGATCCATCATTATTCTAACTTCTTTAGTTACGCTTTCCATATTATAAAGTTTACCTAATGGTTCCAATCTGCTAACAAATACATTAGGTATCGACATGAATACATGAAAATGCTTGGAATAAGGCAAGTAATTAGCAAAAAAGAAAACTAATAATATATGTGCCCACCAACTGATTTGATATACTATATAGATTGTAGATTCACCCATCGAGCTAAATATGTTTGCAAGAAACATCCCAATTGGATAAGTTCCGGTAATTTCTTTGCCTGAATTTAAAGCACAATACGAAGCATTCATACTTAATAAAGAAACCATCAATAAAAGGATAATGCTTAGCGCGATATTAGCATCGGTATGATGTTTCTTAATCATCTCAACACCTTCAAATCTCTTAACATGCAGTAAGATTCTTCTTGCCAAAAAAGCAATAATTGAAATTAAAACAATTAGTCCAAATATATCTCCAGATGCAGAAATAATATCATAAACTATACCTAGTTTTGATAATATTCTTTCTGTACCTAAAATACCGTCGATTGTCATTTCAATTGTTCCTAAACATATCACCATGAAGCCCCAGAAGACCATGGCATGCATGAAACCAATTACAGGACGACGGAATATTTTGCTTTGAAAGAAAGCCACATCTAAGGTCATCATTATACGCTTGCCAATATCTTTTAATGGATAAGCTTTCTTCGATAACTTTATTAAAGCTATGATCTTAGATACCGAATAAATAAATATCGCTATCGTAAGTAAAAGAATAAAAGTAAATACTATCTGCTTCATAATTCACAAATTTAATTGACAAAGATAATGAAAATAATTTAACTCTGTTTAAGACCCCAAAAATAGTAAATAAATGAGTATTCTACTACTTATTAACCATTATTATGAACATTATTTTAAAAAATATGTTTTAATTTATCATAATAGATTAATAATTAATTCAAATATAGGCATGGATTATAAAATCTTGCAAGTCGAAATAAACAATGGAATAGGCATTGTTACTATCAATCGTCCCGAGGCTATGAATGCTTTAAATACAGCTTTCTTTGCTGAAATGGATGCTTTTATTGCTTCAATTAGATGCAGCAACGAACTAAAAGTATTAATCATAACTGGTATGGGCAAAGCTTTTGTGGCTGGAGCCGATATTGCTGAATTAGTTAATATGGATTCAGTTCAGGGACAAGCTTTCTCTAAAGTTGGCCAGAATACTTTCAATAGTATTTCCGCTTTGGAAATCCCTGTTATTGCTGCGGTTAATGGATATACTTTAGGTGGTGGTTGCGAGTTAGCAATGTCTTGCGATTTCAGGATAGCAAGTAGTAATGCAAAGTTTGGATTACCTGAAGTTAGTCTTGGGTTAATTCCGGGTTATGCAGGCACTCAACGTTTATCAAGGCTTACTAACTTGGCTGATGCGTTATATATGACCATGACCGGTGAAGTTATTTCAGCAGAAGATGCTTTAAGAATAGGATTAGTACAAAAAGTTACAGAACCTGAAGCTTTGATGGAAACTGTAATGACTATCGCTCAAAAGATAGCAAGTAAAGGAAATAGAGCTGTTAAAAAAGCAAAAAGTGTAATAAGAAGAGGTTATGCAATGAACTTTATGGATGCTTCGATTCTCGAAGCTAAAGAGTTCGGCGCTTTATTTGGTAATGGTGAATCGGGAGAAGGAATGAGAGCTTTTCTTGAAAAACGTAAGCCCAATTGGTAAGAATTTATTAATATTTCAAAACATAATATATTATTTATGGATTATAATGAAAAAATGGAGAATGTTTCGATACTTGGCGCTGCAGGTAAGATGGGTAGCGGCATTGTATTGCTGACAATCGTTGAAATGGCTGACTTAAGTCTTAAAGCTGAGAATAAGTCTAAAACTTATGTACTGAATGCTGTAGATATTTCACAAAAAGCTTTATCAGGCTTGATGAAATATATAAATGCACAGGTTGTAAAGATTGCTGAAAAGAAAATTGTTCAGCTAAGAAAGATATATGAAGATCGCGCTGATCTTATCGAAAACAGTGATATTATTAATGAGTATGTATTGGATGTGATGAATATTTTGCGTCCTGTTACTACATTAGAATCAACTTATGAATCTAATATGATATTCGAAGCAGCAAGTGAGAATCCTGATTTAAAGGTTATGTTGTTTTCTCAAATTAATCAGAATAGTACTAAGAAACCTTGGTTTTTAACAAATACTTCTTCTATTCCAATTCACGAACTGGATGCTAAAGCTAATTTAGAAGGAAGAATTATTGGTTTCCATTTCTATAATCCACCAGCCGTTCAGAAATTGGTTGAGATTATTAATGCAAAGACTACAGTTGCTGATTTAAGTGAATTCGCATTAATGTATGCTAAGAATCTTAGAAAAGTAGTGGTACCTTCAAATGATTTTGCAGGTTTTATAGGTAATGGTCATTTTATGCGTGATGCAATATATGGAATGGATCAAGCTGTTAAACTGGCTAAAGATATTCCTTTTGTGGAGGCTGTTTATATGATCAATAAGGTTACTCAAGATTATATGGTTCGTCCGATGGGAATTTTCCAGTTGATAGATTATGTAGGTGTGGATGTTTGTCAATACATTATGAAGGTTATGAATCCTCATGTAAAAGACGAAGAAATTCACCACAATCTTTTGGATATGTATATTGATATGGGTGTAAGAGGCGGTCAAAACTCTGATGGTTCTCAAAAAGATGGTTTCCTTAAATATGAAAGAGGGAAAGTATCTGCAATTTACAATCCTGAAGCAAAAGAATACGTTGCTGTTGATACTTTTGCAGCAGCTTGTGATGAAAGATTAGGCAAACTTGCTTCTTCACATATTACATGGAAAGCTGCGGTTAGCAATCAGAAAACACGCATGGATGTATTACGTACTTATTTCAATGAATTAAAAGAAATGAATACTGTGGGTGCTGCTTTAGCGGTTAACTATTTAAAGCGTTCTAAAGAGATTGGTTTAAAGCTTGTAGCTGATAATGTAGCTTTAAATACAGATGATGTGAATACTGTTTTACTTACAGGATTTTTCCATGCTTACGGTCCGGTTAATGATTTTATTTAATATTTATGACGATGAAAAAGTTTAGCAAAAAGATATATATGGTTGGTGGTTACAACACCATTTCGTTAGGCACCGGAAGAAAAGAATTCAATCCAAAGAAAGAACGTCCGGGCTTATTAGAGTACATTCAGGAGGCAGGCAGAGGAACATTGGCTAAGATCGGTGGCGCTGCTGTTGTCGACGAAAGTGTTATCAGTAATTTTATGGCTGCGCGCTATAATAATCAAGGGCATTTGGCAGGTTTTATTCCTGCAATCGACGCAGGTTTAAAGTTCAAACCAGTAGTTAGAGTTGAGGCTGCTTGCGGTTCGGGTGGTTTAGGTTTGGCGACAAGTATTAAAACTGTTTTGGCAGGTAGTGCTGAAGTTGTGCTTGCGTTAGGAGTTGAAGTTCAGAATACAGTTAAGGCTGTTTATGGTGCTGATATTTTAGCAGGAGCTGGTTATTTTAAAGAAAGAAAGACGGGTCACGCGCATTTCTTCCCAGGAAAGTTTAGTGATAGGGCAGGTATATATTACGCGAAGTATGGTAGAGAAAAAACCCGTAAAGCTATGGCTGTTTGGTTTAAGAATGCTATTGAGAACGCTCGTTTAGATCCTACTGCACAGGAACACCATAATACGAGTGCAAATCCCGAAGCGGTCGCTTCTGTTGAGCCAAATGCAAAATCATTTTTAGAACACATTACAGTATTTGACTGTTCTAAGGTGTCTGACGGTGCAGCTGCTATTGCAATTGTTTCTGAAGAAGGTTTAAAAAGAACAGGTATTGCTTTAAAAGATGCTGTGGAAATAGTTGGATTAGGGCAGGCAGAATATGATATTACGACTCCTCCTGAAGATATGACTGCTTTAGAAACTACAGCAGTTGCCGTTAAAAAAGCTATAGAGATGGCAGGAATTACTATTGATGATCTAAGCACAGTTGAGTGTCATGATTGTTTTTCAATTGCAGGTATTATGGCTACCGAAGCTATTGGTTTTGCAAAACCAGGTGAAGGCCCTGATTTTGTATTGGCAGGAAACACTTCCCGCCAAGGGAAAATTCCTTTCAATACTACAGGTGGATTATGTGGATGGGGTCACCCTGTGGGTGCTACTGGTGTTCATCAGGCGGTAACTATCTGGATGCAATTGACAGGACATGCAGGTAATTCGCAGATAAAAATTAGTGAAGACCGCCCTTATGCACTTTCTGTGAATATGGGTGGGGATGATAAAACGGTAATTGCAATCGTTTATAAGAAGTGTAATTAATGTGTTTGTTTTTTTAATATGAAAAGAGCCGGATTTATTCCGGCTCTTTTTGTTTGTAGGAGATTATATATCTTACATAAATAATATTGTATGATCTCTCTATTCTTCCTCATCAATCATTTTATTTATCTTTGGTTGAAGTATCCATATCCCAATTGGGTAAAACCATATCATAAAAAACTCTCCTGCAAAATCAGAGAATTTAACTTCTCTTTGTAATTCGACAGTTTTAAATGTTTTTGCAACAAAATACAACATGTAAAACGAACAAAACATAGCAAAGAAATGGAAAGGTAAGATATACAACATAAATGATGGACCTATGTATTCTACAAAATTAATAGCTCTAAAAATAAAGAAAAATGAACTCATGAAGAGCAACATATAACATATATTGTAAAAGAAAAAGATTTTAAATTTCTTTATTTTCATCATTATCCCTTCCGGAACTTTCTTTTGAAGTAATACTGCAACTGACCAAAACCAGCCATAAAGTACTCCCATAAATATTAATATTATGATAGGGAAAATGGTAAATAACCGGTAAATCATATAAGTATCGGGGGCGTTACTTATGCCTCTTTGCATATTCATAAAGTTTGATACCAAAGTGACTACCATAATAATGTATATGATAAATGGTAGTATAAATGATAATAAAAAGATTTGCCAATGCTTGGCTTTCAAAAATATATTCATGATGCTATTATTTAATTTGTTTTTGTTTTTTTAAGGAGAATTATTTTAATGCAAACTTACTTAATTTTATCATACCAAAAGAAAAAAGAAATTTATTTCTTTATAATTTAACTTTGCCAGCTCGACTCCGCTCGGTGTCCGTTGATTAGTAGGGTCTCCGAACAGAGCCGAGCTGGAGTTTTAGATGTTTTTATCTTACCAAAACAAATAAAGAAACATATATAGTGATTTAGCGAATTAGTGATTTGGTGATTTAAGAAAATGCAAAAGCCTTTATTAAATTAATAATAAAGGCTTTTGTATATTGTGTTTTTAAACATAAAGCTTTTAAACTTTAGTCTATGTAATTCAGTTTAATACAACTGTAT
The DNA here is from genome assembly GCA_037134755.1 of Bacteroidota bacterium. Lineage (GTDB taxonomy): Bacteria > Bacteroidota > Bacteroidia > Bacteroidales > JACABE01 > JBAXLO01. Next base: position 9,162 of record JBAXLO010000080.1, read on the forward strand.
TTCGAGTGTTGTTATTATTTAACGGTTATCATTATTTCAACATCTTTTCCTGTGGTTACTGCTGCAAATATTAAAAATAATTGAGTTCTTGAACCAATATTTGCTATCGGGAAATCAATAGTTTCGCCTGCTTTAATCAATTGAGCATTATCAGGGATAGTAGTTGGATTTGGGATGCTACTTAAGAAACACATCGCATCGCCATTTCCCGTATTTTCGCCTTTTAATATATTATCGAAATTAAATTTAACACGTGGGTCGCATTTCATCATACCTGCAAATACAGTTACAATGTATTCGTTTACATACAAAAAGCCTGTTGCTTTATCTCTGCCGTCCAATATTTCTGTCCTAAAGAAATTAGGAATGTTTGCCAATGTTTTTACATTCAACTTACCTGTATCGAAGAAATTACCACGTAAAACATCTATGATAGGTCCTAATAAAACGGATTTATCAGTTGTTTCCTTTCTTATAGTATTCTTAATTTCTTTTTTTAGCTTGTATTTGCTATTAACTTCAGCCACAATAGCGTCAACATCTGTCACCAAACTTGCATAAGCAGGTTTTGATGCGATGTTAGTTTGTAATTCGCTAAAATATTTCAATTTATTATGTTCAGTACTGCTGTAATACAGTGAAATTTTATGTAGCCTAAATTCTTTTTCAATATTTTTATCATCGTGAGAAATACCATTTACTTTGGTTCGTAAAGCTGTTAAACTCTCAACAATATACTCTTTAAGACTCTTAACAACTTTAACATCTGTGCTTCTTTCTCCCTTATCAATATCCGTTTTTTCGATAGAATTATGAAAAGGAATTAAAACAGTTTCCAGGTCGTGAGCCATTGTTTGGTAAGTCGGCGAACCGGTAGCTACTACAGCGTAATCAATAAATGCCTGACAAAATTCATCTATCTGGTCGTCAGTATAGTCACTTATTGTCAAAATACAGGTAAAAATGTGATGAAGTAAACGTCTTAAAATTGCATCTAACATAATTGTGTTATTTAAAATTATTAAAAAATCAATATGTCTCCTTTCGCCATCTACTAAGAAAATAAAGTGCAAAGGTAATATAATTTTGTTTAATACAAAATAATAATGCAATTATTTTTTTAAATATATTTTTGTAAACATTTTTTTTATTTTTTATTAATTAAAGTGCTAAATTAAGTTATTATTTAAAAATAGCTGAAAATTATTAGATTTATATATTTCATAATATTGTGACCCTTATTTATATAATACGTTTGAAGACCCTCAGAAAGTTCCGGAGGCTCTTCAAACGCGTTTTAAATGGAAATGAAAGTTCCAGAGGCTCTTCAAACGTGTTTGAGAGAGTAAAAAAAGTTAGGGAGGCTTATCAAACGTGTTTGAGGAGGCAAAAAAAGTTCCGGAGGCTTATCAAACGCGTTTGATAAGGCAGTGGAAATTTCTGAAACGCTTCAAACACGTTTGATGAGGCGTTGGAAGTTCCGGAAGCTCTTCAAACGCGTTTGATAAGAGGTTGGAAGTTCCGGAAGCTCTTCAAACGTAAAATAAGCATCTAAACAACTTCTATTAACAATAATATCAACTAATTATAATAAATGGATATTTTATCAAACTAAAGAACTAAAAATAGGATAATAAATAATACAATTTTATAATATTCTCTCGAAATCAAACATAATTTTAAAAATATTTACAAATATTTTTAAAATTGCCTCAAAAATGTTGTAACTTTGTTGTCGGAATTTTAAATTATGAATTTAAAAACATCAAACATGAAAAAGAAATTGACATTAATACCATTTTTATTATTAGGATTCCTTAAAATTGCAAATGCACAATGGATACCTTTAAACTCGGGTACCACAAACACTTTATGCTCGGTATATTTTGTGGATACTGCAATAGGTTACGCAGTTGGAGCCCGTGGAACCATCCTTAAAACTACCAATGCCGGAGCAAGTTGGGAGCCCAAAGTATCGGGAACAAATTTCACATTAGCTAGCGTATATTTTGTGAACAATAACGTAGGTTACATTGCCGGAAGCGATTCAAATGTATTTCTTGGTATCCTATTAAAAACAACCGATGGGGGAAATACCTGGAATATTTTGCCTGCGGGTTACATATATGCAATGTATGCAGTGCATTTTACTGATGAAAATATCGGCTATGCAATTGGAGTAGGAGGTGTAATATTGAAAACCATTGATGGCGGAATGAACTGGACTCCACAAACATCCGGCACAACTATGTTTTTAAAATCTATGTTTTTCACTGGTGTGGATACCGCTTTTATTGTTGGTGATGGCGGCACTTTGTTAAAAACACTCAATGGCGGCACTACCTGGACTCAAATGAATGCCGGGGTGACATTTACGTTGTTATCAGTCTATTTTACTGATAAAGATACAGGCTTTGTAGGTGGCTCTGCTCTGTTATTAAAGACTGTAGATGGAGGAATTACCTGGACTTATCATGATATGATGAATTCCTATGATGTTGAAGATCTGTATTGGGAAACAGCTGATACCGGATATACTATCTTTTATAATGGAGTGATTACTAAGACAATTGATGGAGGAACTAATTGGGTTTCGCAGCCTTCGGGAACTATGTGTTTGTTGAATTCAATGTATTTTGTTAAACCAAAAGTTGGATTTATTGTCGGTTGCGATGGCTATATTTCTAAGACAATTAATGGTGGTGAAGATGTGGGCATTAAAGAAATAGCAACTGATAATAATGAAGCATTAATTTATCCAAATCCTGCAAAAGAAAATATTACAATAGATTTAAAGAATTGTATAAATAATAAAACTACAAACATTTCTATATATAATTTACAAGGACAGCTATTATTTCAAAAAGCTACAAAACAAAGGCAAATAGAATTATATACAGGTGATTATGCAAAAGGAATGTATGTTATAAAAATTAATACTGAAGATACTATTATTTATAAAAAGTTTTTAAAGGAATAAATTCAATACCTAAATTAATAAAAACAACAATGAAAAAGATATGTGTTTTAGTGCTATTAATTTTCACAATAAATTTAGCAAATGCCCAATGGCAGCAAACAAACGGACCTTACGGAGGGATGATAAACTGCATAGCAGTAAATGGTAACAGTATTTTTGCGGGAACTCATTATGGTGTATTTTTATCTTTAGATAATGGCAATAGTTGGGCGGCTGCAAATATCGGTATGCCAAGCAATACTGTGATAGAAGCAATAGCCATAAATGGGAGCAATATATTTGCCGGAACTAGTGGTAATGGCATTTATTTTTCGAATAATAATGGCAGTAGTTGGACAGCGGTAAATACAGGTTTAACAAACTTAACTATTTATTCATTAGCTATTAAAGGGGATACTATTTTTGCAGGAGCTTATAATGGAGGAATGTATTTTTCGAACAATAATGGAAACAATTGGACAGCTATTAACACAGGTTTACCGACAAACATTTCGGTGTTATCAATAGCAATTAGTGGTAATTATATCTTTGCAGGCACTTATGGAGCAGGTATCTATTTGTCAACAGACAATGGAAATAGTTGGACTTCTTCGAGCACTGGCTTAACAACTATTTATGTAGAAGCAATTGTGACAAATGGAAGCAATATCTTTGCAGGATCTAATAATGGAGTATATATGTCAACAGATTATGGGAGTAACTGGACATTAGATACTGTAGGTATGGGCATCAAAGAAATCATTGCTTTAACTATAAACAGTGGCAATATATATGCCGGAACCTATGCCGATGGGATGTTTGTATCAACTAATAACGGAGCAAGTTGGGCAGCTTTAAATACCGGTTTAACAAATACATACATTGCTGCTTTAGCTAATAGCGGAAGTAATGTTTTTGCAGGAACTTTAGGAGGAGTATTTTTACTTTCGGGAGGAAGTAACTGGTTGGAGAAGAATACAGGTTTAACAAATTTAGATGTAAATAAATTAGCTACAGATGGAACTTCAATTTATGCAGGAGCCTCAAATGGAGTGTATCTTACAACAAATAATGGAAATAGTTGGGGGCCTAAGAACAATGGATTGCCGGTGGGTGCACAAATTAATGCATTAGCTATAAAAGGAAATACTATTTTTGTTGGTAACGAAAATGGTGTGTTTGTCTCATCAAACAATGGAACTAATTGGCTACCTACGGCTTTCCTCGGAAATGTTTGCTCGTCATTAGCAGTAAATGACAGCAATGTATTTGCAGGTACTTTAAGTGGCGGAGTTTATTTATCAACAAATAATGGAGGTAGCTGGACAGCCGTTAATACAGGCTTATCGAGTTTATATATTTATTCATTAGCCATAAAAGATAGCATTATTTTAGCGGGCACTTATGATGGTGTGTTTTTATCTACCAACAACGGAACCAGCTGGTCAGCATTGACAACCGGTATACCAAGCAATACAAATATAACTGCATTAGCTATAAATGGCAACACAATTTTTGCAGGCACTCAAGGGCATGGAGTTTATAGGTCTCTCGACAATGGAAGTACCTGGTCAGCCATTAATACTGGTTTAACTGATTCTTATATTAACGCTTTCGCGATAAGCGGAAACGCAATTTTTGCAGGCACAAATTTAGGGGGAGTTTTTGTGTCAACCAATAATGGAGCTACATGGTATCAAGCCAATTTCGGTTTAACGGTTACTTATATCCTTTCGTTTACAATAATCGGCGACAATATATTTGCCGGAACTAATAGTGGAGGAGTTTGGAAAGGATCTATTGCTGATTTGACGGAAAGTGTTAAAGAAAATAGTATTGATAAGATAACTATTTTTCCAAATCCTGCCAAAAATAAACTTACAATAGCAACAAAATCAAATAAAGAACAAAAAGTTGAGATCGTAAATCTTATCGGACAAACTGTTTATAATTGTTTTGGTAAAGATAATATTACTATAGATATTAGCGCTTTCGCGAATGGCGTTTATATTCTTAAACTCTATTCAGGTAACGAAATAATTGTAAGGAAATTTGTAAAAGAATAAGCAATAGCTGCATTATAATTTATTTCCCCTTGGCGGGAAGCTATTGATACTAAAAAGGCTGTCTTTTGTAAGACAGCCTTTTTATATTATAACTAAGTAATGTTTTATGGTGCTTTATTTCAGCTTATCATTCTCCTTATGACGAGTTGCATCGCGAATACTTTTCTTAGTAAGATTTTTTTCCAAAGCTTTGGTAAGATCAACCCCCGTTTGATTAGCTATACATATTAATACAAAAAGCACATCAGCCAATTCATCAGCAAGATCCTTATCCTTATCCGATTCTTTAAAGGATTGCTCACCATATTTACGTGCAATAATTCGTGCCACCTCCCCTACTTCTTCGGTTAATAAAGCCATATTAGTAAGTTCGCTAAAGTAACGAACGCCGGTAGTAGTTATCCATTCGTCAACAATGTGCTGAGCTTCTTCAATTGTCATAATACTTAAATTCTGAATCCGTTTTGTAAGCCAACTCTAAATGCAATAGCAACTAATATAAAAGAAATTACAAGCTTGGCATTAACCTTTAAAATGCTTTCTTCTTTCACCAAACGTACTTCTTCTTCATGAGGTTTGGATAACATTGGGAAAATAATAAAACCTATACATGCTACCATCACCATCTGATAAAGCTTGTTATAATTTAAACCTCCGGGAAGTTCAATGGCAAGATCAATAATCATATTGCCAAAAATGTAAGGTAGTAATACTTGCGCAAAAATAAAGTAAGGTCTATTTTCTTTAGTAATCATGTTTGAATTATGAGCTGTTTGTAAAAATGCTTTAGCAAAAAGAGCTCCAATAAATATTAACATTATTACACTTACAAATCCCAACACAACATTGAGGAAGAATTGTAAGAAGAACCATAATACAACTAATCCAAAACCTTTGTCAGAAAAGATTCCGCCAACATAAGCACCAAAAAACATATTAAAACCATGTACCGAGCACCAAAGAAGGAATAATTTAAACATTCCTCTTCTTCTTTTAAAATAATGAAACAATCGTAAGATAACAAACCCTAAAAATAAACACACTAATGGACCAATAATACAGACTTGTATTACAATAGTTGGCGACCATAAGTTAGATGATGAATGAACGAGGAAATCAGTTTTAAAATACAACATCCTTGACGGGATGTTATACATTTGTGCTACCAACATTGTAAATAGCTGGTATATAAAAAACATTACAAAGTAAGCCAACATGAAAAGTGCAGTAGAATTAACGGCATTTATCCAGAAATTTCTCTTATTTTCTTTATCTTTCAACCAATATTTTAAGTCAAAAACAAGGCGATAGATTCTATAAATAAAGAATTCGAAAAGGAAAGCTATTTGCTTAATAAGGAAACTAAAAGCCTGCTTTCTTTTTTCACTTCTTTCTTTGCGCATCTTGGCCGTATTGTAGTATCTTATGCCATCAAGTACTGTTTTTAGTTTAATTCCTGCAATATCTTTTTTCTCCTGTTTCTCTTTAAGTCTTCCAGCTCTGGCTTCTTTGCTGTAATAACCTATGAGACTAAATAAAATAGCATCTAAAAACAATAGGAATCTTTTTCTACTTTCTTGTCTTCTTTTTTTTCTTATTTGTCGACCTTCTTTACTTAATTTGCTTACTTGAAAATATAAGAATGTGTCTAAGAAATGAAAGAATCTTTGATATTTCTCTCTACGTATCTTTCTCCTTCTTTCCCTGTTTTCTTTATCAAAACGATGTACCATAGCAAATAATAGCATATCCAATTGATGAAGAAATCGTCTAAAAGATTCAGCTCTTCTTTTGCGTATAGCTTTCTTTCTATTTTTTCGATATTCAGAATATTTAGACATATAAATTGTATTGTTTTTACTATTTTGTTAATTAAATATCTTATTTTAATTTCTTATTTTGCTCATCTTCTTTCAACTTCCTGTAATGCTCCAGTATATGTACTTCCATATCTTCAAATATTGGTCTTAAATTCTTTAAGGATTCTATTTTTAATTCAACAACCGTAAGTACATTTGGTATTTGTTTTAAACAATCAATAATAGGTTTTGTATCATAATTATCAATAGCACCATTTATTATTAATACATAATCTAAGGTTTTTTGTTCATTTAACAAGCGACCATCATCCGAAAAGTTTATGATAAAGTTATATGCAATATAATCTTCTTCACTTAAGTAATAATAAAATGGAAACTTTTGAGGAAGATATTTCTCTGTCTCTTTATCATATTCTTTTAATACCTCTAAATCATCAAAACGTATAAGGTTTAAATGATAGTTTTTATTCAAATAATGAACTAGCCTATAATCTTTAAGATGACATGAGATACCAATCATTATGATATCTGCTTCGTAATCTATTTCCGGTTTAAATGTTTTCTTTGCCATGCATGAAAAAAAAGGCGAATTTACAAAACATATCCGACATATTTAAATAACTATTCATTTATTTGAAAAATTTATCTAAATTTGCACATTATTTATCTAAACGACATGAAAAAATATACAATATGGATCTACAAAATTTAAGAAACAATCGCAAGGTTATTACTAAGTTCAAATATGAACTGAAGCCTATTGATAAAGGGTACAACAACAGGACTCTTTATGTTAATGTTGGTGAAAATATTATTAAAGAGAAACCAGTTTCTCAACAGATGAAAGATAAATTCATCGGTGGAAAAGGGTTTGGATTAAGGTTATTGTGGGATGCTACAAAGCCTGAAACCAAATGGAATGACCCCGATAACGAAGTAGTAATTGCAGGTGGACCTATCTGTGGTATTACTCAGTATTCAGGCACCGGTAAATCTATCGTTGTGGGCATTTCTCCTCAAACAGATTCTATCATGGACAGCAATGTAGGTGGTTTCTTCGGACCTTACTCTAAGTTCTCTGGGTTTGATGCTGTGGAATTACAAGGCATTTCCGATAAGGAAGTAATTGTTTTTATTAATGGTATTGATGGCGAAGTAGAGATCTTCGAAGCACCTGAAGGTTTATCTTATGATAGCCATTTGCTGGGAGAAGAACTTCATGAGATGTTTGCCGATAATGAAAGAGATAAATACAATATCGCTGTGGTTTCAAGTGGTGCTGCTGCTAAACATTCATTAATCGGTATGCTTAACTTTACTTTTTATGATATGAAACGTAAGGTTGTTCGTTTAAAACAAGCAGGTCGTGGTGGATTAGGTACTATCTTCCGTCAGAAGAATATACTTGCAGTAGTTTGTAAGATTGGTGGTGTTAAAGGTAATCTTAACAATGTTGTAAACTTAGAAGCTATTCAGGAAAGAGGCAGAATCTTTAATAAAGAAATGCGTGATCTTGACGATTCACAATGCCAGATGAGAGCTAAAGGTACTGCTCACTTAGTTGAGATTATGGATGCTTATGATCTTTTGCCTACTCACAACTTTAAGTTTGGTAAACATGT
>JBAXLO010000081.1:0-17594 GCA_037134755.1 Bacteroidota bacterium
AAAGCATTAAAAGAAAGAAGTATGAATCGTCTTTTTGCAGAAAGGTTTGAACAAGGTTTAGAAAAAATAAAAGTAGGGGTATCCAGAAAAGGAGGAACAAAGAAACTGGAAAAATTATGGGAAAGAATAGGAAGATTAAAAGAGAAATATCCTTCAATACACAAGCACTATGATATAAAAGCAGAACATAAAAAAGAAAGTGTAAGTCAGATAGAATCAAAACTAACGAATATACTGAACTAAATAATAAAGCAGGGATCTATTTTTTGAGAACTTCATTGGATGAACAGGATGGCAGACTCTTTGGACAAATTATAACACAATTAGAGAAATAGAATACACTTTTAGAGATTTAAAACAGATTTGGATTTACGACCAATATATCACAAAACAGATGAAGCAACAATGGATCACCTACATCTGGGAATAATAGCTTATTGGGTTGTAAAGAATATAAGGTATTAATTCAAACAAAAAAGGATATACTCAGACTGGAAAGAAATAGTAAGGATAAAATACACAAAAATGTGTAACAACAAGTATAGTAAATATAAAAGATGAAACAATATGTATACGTCAATGTATTGAGTCAAATCAGAAAGTAAAACAAATCTACCAAGCTATCAATTATAAACCTGCACCCTTTATAAGATAAAAATCTGTAGTCCTACCCGTGGTTTTTTAAAAATATATAATTTAGAACCACTGTTAGTTATGGATGGATAGCTGGTGGGTTAAAAAATCAGTTCTCCAATATTTGATTTATATGCATCATTTGTTAAAATCATTTTCCCGTGATAAGGTTTATTTAGGTCATATTTATTTCTCGCGAATTCGAAATAATGTTTATATGAACGATCTCAGAAAAAAATATGGGGCATATAAGGCATATATTATTCATCTGAAGTTTTCAAATGATGTAAACCCTGACATTATGTCATAAAATATTAAATCAGATGGAGCATACAAGCCTTATAATGGCTTCCCGAAAAATATTTTGATGCACATAACACTTATATACGTCATCTGACTTTTTAATATGATGCATATAACACTTATATACGACATTTTTTTTAAAGATCATTTATAGTACCAAAATAGGACATGTTTGACGAAAAAAGTCTGACAAAATGTCAGAGATTATAGTTTTTTCAAAAAATAGGATGACTAAAACATTCCCATAAAGGGATAAATTTTATATCCTTAACGGAAAATTTGTCGTAAACAGATGAAAGAAAAAAGTCAGAATCCCACTTTTTGATAAAACCTGCCAAACAAAATAAATCAAATGTCCAGATTAAGGTAAAACCTAAGCATCTCATATTTTTGGCTTGTCAGAATTCAAGGAAACCATGTGGAAAAATATTTTCAGGAATCGAGAATTACACAGAAGTAACGCAAAAAATATTCCGCAGAGTCCTACTTTCGTCAGAAGTAAGTGTTTTAATTTTTATTTTTATCGATTTCCTGACATATTGTCAGGTTTTAACTTTTAAGTTGGGTTACTTTCGACATAACCTAGCCATCTGAAAAAATAAAAAGCTTCACTTCTGTCAAAAGTAGACCATCTGGAAAATAAATTTGGGTTACTTTCGACGAAAGTAGGACTCCGCAAAATTTATTTTGTGCTAGTCACGTCAGATTTACGAATTTTGACGAAAAAAGTCTGCCAAAATGTCAGGAAATCTCAGAAAATAGATATTTAAATTCTTATGAATTCTTATTCTCGCACAATTCTGTTAAAACTCCATAGGTAGATTTAGGATGCAAAAAGGCAATATCCAAACCTTCGGCACCTTTTCTTGGTGTTTTATCGATAAGTTGAATTCCCTTGGCCTCAGTTTCTGCCAAAGCATCTTCAAGTCCTTTAACAGCAAAAGCTAAATGGTGGATGCCTTCGCCTTTTTTCTCTATAAATTTACCAATAGGTCCTTCGGCATCTGTGGACTCTAATAATTCAATCTTTGTTTGCCCAATCATGAAGAAAGCGGTCTTCACTTTTTGCTCTTTTACCTCTTCTACAGCGTAACATTCCAGTCCAAATACTTCAGTATAGTATTTAATTGCAGCATCTAAATCTTTAACTGCTATTCCAATGTGATCAATGTGTGTTGGTTTCATTATAGATAATATTAATTATTAAGAATTATTTTATTTTGCAAAATTAGACTAATTTCTAGATTCAAACCTTTAAAAAGAAAATATTTTAAGAAAAGATTTTTATGAAGTTTATTGAAAATAGAATAAAATATTTTCATCATTATTATACCTCTTATCATGCTTAATAATAATACATTATCACCTTTATTGACAATTGGTGTAAAATTATTTTTAAAAAAATATATAAAATAAGCTCTCTGTTCGGAAATATTGAGATATATTTGCAGTCTGAAATTTAAAACAATTTAATAATTTTTAGCTATGAGTTATAAAATAACTGATGATTGTACTGCATGCGGTACTTGTATTGATGAATGCCCTGTAGAAGCAATTGCTGAAGGCGACATCTATAAAATTGATCCAGAAGTTTGCACTGACTGTGGTTCATGTGCAGATGTTTGTCCGGTTGAAGCAATTCACCCTGAATAATCATTCTACATCAATTATAAAAGGCTCGCATTAAATACGAGCCTTTTTTGTATCTGCTAATTTATAGAAATAAAATATTTAAGCAAGTACATAAACCTTCCCCGGAAGGCTTTTTAAGATTCCTTCAAACTCTAAATTAAGCAAAGCTGCAGCTGCTTTTGATGCAGTTAGATTTGATTTACCAATAATTTCATCAATCACCATTGTTTTCTTTTCAAAAATTAAATTATAGATCGTTTTTTCATCAGGAGTAAGTTCGATAAATAACTTTTGTTGTATATCTTTCTTTTTAACCCCCGACTTTTCCCAACCCAATATGTAAATAATATCTTCTGCAGACTCTATTAGTACTGCTTTATTGGTTTTGATAAGATGATTGCAACCTTCTGAGAAGGTATCATTAAGACGTCCCGGAACTGCAAATACATCCTTATTATAACTATTGGCAATTTCAGCTGTAATTAACGCACCTCCACTTCTGGAAGCCTCAACAACAATAACTGCATCAGCCATACCTGCGATAATCCTGTTTCTTTTAGGAAAATTTTCTCTATCCGGATTGGTTTGACTTCTAAATTCAGTTAATAAACCACCATTTTTAAGCATCTTTTCGGCTAAGGGCTTATTTAAAGCAGGATAAAGCCTGTCCAATCCATGAGCCAATATTCCAACAGTAGCAAGATTAGCTTCAACGGCAGCCTTGTGCGAACAAGTATCGATACCATAAGCAAGTCCACTGACAATAAGAACATCATGTGCCGCAAGATCGTTTACAATTTTCTTGGTAATATCTTTGCCGTATTCAGTTGCTTTTCTGGTTCCGACAATGCTAATTACCTTAGCTTTATTAAGATCAGTATTACCCATATAGTACAACATTAGCGGACTGTCTAAACAGTTCTTTAAGCGAGTTGGATAAGCTTTATCAAGATAAAATAAAGGATTTATATTATATTTTTCGATAAACTTCATTTCTTCTTCCACCCTAGCGAAGATATCACTATTCGTAATAGCATTAGCAACAGTCTCTCCAATGCCGGGGATCTTCATCAGCACATGTTTCTTTTCTTTAAACACAGCTTCTATTCCACCACAATGAGTAATGAGTTTCTTCCCGTTAATATCACCTACACCGGGGATTAAAGTTAAAGCAATACGAAATTTCAGCAAAATATGATTTATTAAATTAAGTTTACTACTTTTGTATAAAAATAATTCGGTAAAGTTAGGGTAATTTTTTAAACTATACATTGAATAAAAAAAAGAAAGTTTTGATTTGTCCTCTTAACTGGGGATTAGGGCATGCTGCAAGGTGCATTCCTTTTGTTAAAGAGTTTATTGCTCAAGGTGCTGAGGTTATTATAGCTTCTGAAGGAAATCCTATGGCAATGCTGCAATTGGAGTTTCCATCATTGCAATATATAAACTTTGAAGGTTATGATATTAATTATGGTATGAATAATAATATTGCTCTTAAGATGTTTCTATCTATACCTAAAATAATATATGGTATCTATCAAGAGCATAAAAAACTTAATAAGATTATTAATGAATTAGAGATAGATGTTGTTATTAGCGACAATCGTTTTGGTTGCTGGAACAGGAAGGTAACTAGTATTTACATTACCCATCAGGTGATGATTAAAAGCAATAAGTATCTTAAATTTATGGAAGGTTTTCTTTATTATATTCATAAATCTTTTATTAAAAAATATAATGAATGTTGGATCCCTGATTTAAAGGATGGAAATACCCTTTCGGGAGAGCTATCGCATAAATATATTTTGCCTACTCCTACATATTATATAGGTACACTCTCAAGATTTAATGCTAATAATATTTCTACTGATGCGATCGATTATAAGTATGATTTGATGGTGATTTTATCCGGTCCCGAACCGCAAAGAAGTATATTTGAAGATATTATTTTAAATCAATTAAAAGATACTTCTTTAAAAATAATTATTGTTAGAGGTAAGCCAAATGCTGAAAACAAACTTACTTTTATTAATAATAATGTAACTATTTATCCTCATTTATCAACTGATGATTTTAAGGATAAATTAATAAAATCTGCAATGATAATTTGTCGTTCGGGCTACTCTACTTTGATGGATTTAGCTGTGTTTGGCAAAAAAGCTATCCTTGTTCCTACTCCAGGGCAGACAGAACAGGAATATCTTGCAACATATCATTGCCAAAATAAACATTACTATTATATGCCTCAGAAAGATTTTAATCTTAAGGAAGCATTAATAAACTCTAAAGGATATACCGGTATTAAATTATCAAATGATACTTCTCTTTTAAAAGAAAGAATACAAAGAATGTTATGTTCTGAAATAAAGATTAAACAATTAAAATAATAATTTTATGAATCCAAGAGTAATAAATGTAAAGCCAGAACAAAATTTCACGTTATTAATAACTTTTAGCAATGGAGAAGTTAAAAAATTTGACGTGAAGCCTTATTTAGAAATAGGGATCTTTAAAGAATTAAAAGATCTAAGTATTTTTAACTCTGTAAAGCCAAGCTTAGGAAGTATACAATGGGCTAATGGTGTTGATTTATGCCCGGATACTTTGTACTTAGAAAGTGAATAGATTAAAAGAAAGAATACAAAGAATGTTAAAAGGCATGAATTAATCATATATTTTCTGTAAACTTGCAGTCTAAAATATTCATCATGCTATTTATACTTACAAGAGAACTGGTAAATAAGTTTATTAAATTTGGAGTTGTTGGTGCATCGGGAGTTGTAGTTGATTTTGGTTTTACTTTTCTTGGCAAAGAGATCCTAAAGATCCAAAAATATATTGCTAATTCCATCGGGTTTACCATAGCAGCGAGCTCAAATTATGTTTTAAACCGTGTATGGACCTTCCATAGCCAGAATCCTGAAATAGGTATTGAGTATTCTAAATTCATATTAATATCTTTGATAGGTTTAGGTATAAATACGTTTATACTATGGACTTTGGTAAGCAAAATGAAATGGAATTTCTATGTTTCAAAACTTTTTGCTATTGGTGTTGTAACTTTATGGAACTTTGTTTTTAATATGATTTTTACTTTTAAGTAATTACTTTATTTATACTATTTATTATACTTTAAGAATACCCTTATATTAAGGCATTTGATAATGTTTCCTAAATTAAAATACTCTTAAATATAATCTACTTACAATTTACTTAACATAAAAGGTAACTTAATTGAGATAACAAGGGACTTATAATACAAATATATTATAAAAAATAAGCTAAAGTATTTTATTAAACTAATTATTTTAATCATATATATCCCTTATTTATCCCTTTTCAATGTATTTATTTTCTTTTTTCAAACTTTTAACGCAATATGTTGCCGTTTATTTATAATTTTACAGCCTGAAATTTAATAACACATATTTAACAATACAAAAATAAATCTATATATATGATTACTGAACAATTGATAAACCCTAAAAGTATAGTTGTAGTCGGAGCCTCGAATGATATTGAAAAACCGGGTGGCAAAATACTAAAAAACCTTATAGATGGTGACTTTAAAGGCAATATATATGTATCTAATCCAAAAGAAGACCAAATACAAGGCGTAAAATCTTATCGCAATCCCGAAGATCTTCCTCAAGTTGATTTAGCAATACTCGCTATTGCTGCTAAATATATTCCTGATACCGTTGAATTACTTACTACTAAAAAAAATACAAAAGCTTTCATCATACTTTCCGCAGGTTTTAGCGAAGAAAGTGCAGAAGGAAAACTGTTAGAAGAAAAAGTTGTTGCTTTAATCGATAAAGTTAACGGCTCATTGATAGGACCTAACTGTGTTGGTATTCTTACTCCTACACATCACAGCATATTTACTTTGCCTATTCCAAAACTCGACCCTAAAGGTTGCGATTTTATATCAGGATCGGGCGCAACTGCTTGTTTTATAATGGAAGCAGGCATCCCTAAAGGATTAACTTTTGCTAATGTGTTCTCTGTTGGTAATTCAGCTCAGATGGGTGTGGAAGAAATACTGCAATACATGGACGAAACCTTCGATCCTGAAAAGAGCTCTAAAGTAAAACTGCTTTATATAGAGACTATTTCGAAGCCTGAACTACTTTTAAAACACGCATCTTCACTTATAAAGAAAGGTTGCAAAATTGCAGCAGTAAAAGCAGGCTCATCCGACGAAGGTAGCCGTGCTGCTTCATCGCATACCGGTGCATTGGCAAGCTCTGACGTGGCTGTTGATGCGCTTTTCCGCAAAGCCGGCATCGTTCGTTGCTATGGCAGAGAAGAACTCATAAGTGTTGCCTCTGTTTTTATGTATCCTCCACTTAAAGGTAAGAATATTGCCATCATTACACATGCTGGTGGTCCGGCAGTTATGCTTACTGATGCTCTATCTAAAGGCGGTATGAGCATTCCTCACATTGATAATCCTAAAGCTACTGAATTATTGAGTCATTTGTTTGGTGGCTCTTCTGTTGCTAATCCTATTGATTTTCTTGCCACCGGAACTGCTCAACAATTAGGAACTATCATTGATTATTGTGATAATTATTTTGATGAAATCGATGGAATGGCGGTTATATTTGGCACACCGGGTTTGTTTAAGCTATATGATGTTTACAATGTGTTGGATGAAAAGTTAAAAACGTGTAAAAAACCAATATATCCGGTATTACCTTCTACGCTTACCGCGAAAGAAGAAGTGGAAGATTTTATTTCTAAAGGATGGGTTAACTTTCCTGACGAAGTTGTGCTGGGTAATGCGCTTTCTAAAGTCTATAATACGCACCAACCTTACACAACTAAGTATTGTAAAGATCATGTTGACCAGGCATATATAAGAGCTATCATCGATAGTAATGAAGATGGTTATCTAAAACCGGAAGCTGTACAGGCATTGCTTGATGCTGCCGGAATTCCAAGGGCTGGTGAAGCTGTTGTTAAAGATAAAGTTACAGCTGTTGAAGCTGCTGCTAAACTAGGTTTCCCTGTTGTGATGAAGGTTGTAGGACCTGTTCATAAATCGGATGTTGGTGGCGTAGCTTTAAATGTAAAAGATGCTGCAACTGTTGAAAAAGAATTCGAAAGGATGATTAAGATTAAGGATACTACAGCTATCCTTATTCAACCTATGCTTACTGGAACTCAAATATTTGTTGGCGCTAATTATGAGGATAAATTCGGTCATCTTATTATGTGTGGACTTGGAGGTATCTTTATTGAAGTGTTGAAAGATGTAAGTTCGGCCATAGCACCTGTAGGTAAAGTGGAAGCAATGCAGATGATTAGGAGTTTAAAGAGCTATAAAATCATACAAGGTGTAAGAGGTCAGGAAGGAGTAAACGAAGAAATGTTTGCTGAAGTAATTATGGACTTATCTAACCTGCTTATGATTGCTCCTGAAATCAAAGAAATGGACATTAATCCACTTCTGGGTAAGATGGACAAACTTGTAGCCGTAGATGCTCGTATTAGAATTGAGAAAAACAAATAATAAAGCTTTATTATGAAAACAAATATCGGAAGCAGAATAAGAATTATTGCCTTATCCTTACTTATATTATCCATGATTATCATGATGTATAATGATCAGGTAAATATTAAGTACTGGATTGCAATTACTATTATTGTTATCTCACTTGGCGTGATAAATTATGATTATTTTATTCTTTATAAGAATAAAAAGAAAGAACAAACAAAGGATTTATCGAAAGATTCAGGAAAAAAGTAACACCCAAATCTATAATAAATGAAGAAAAACGACCTTCTCTTTTTTACATTTGCAATCTTAGTATTGCTTATCTTTATCCCCTTGCCATTTTTAAGTTGTTTCCACAAAGGATTCTTATACAATCCTCAATATTGGGTGCTTACCAGCTTTATTAAGTTCGGATTACTTGCTACAATAGGCGAAGTAATCGGATTAAGAATAAAGACAGGGAAGTTTAATGCACCTGGTTTTGGTATATTGCCAAGAGCTATTGTATGGGGCATCTTAGGCATAACTATTAAGTTTGCTTTTGACGTTTTTGGTGGAGGTATTCCTGCATTTCTCGAAAAGAGTTGTCAGGTAAGTGGAGTAAGCGATGCTATGAAATCGAAAGATATCTTTGATGCAATCGAAAAAGGCTTAGGAGGTACTCGTTTGTTAGCAGCTTTCTGCATAAGTGCTGCTATGAACATCATTTATGCTCCCATTATGATGACTTTTCATAAGATTACAGATACTCATATTGTTGATAATGGCGGTACTTTAAAAGGCTTCTTCAAAAGTATTAATATGGGCGACATTTTAAGTCGTATTAACTGGAATGTACAATGGAATTTTGTCTTTAAAAAGACTATTCCTTTCTTTTGGATACCGGCTCATACTATTACATTCTTATTACCTGTAGAATATAGAGTTGCATTTGCAGCAGTATTAGGAATAGCTTTAGGAATTATCCTTGCTATTGCTTCAATAAAAGGGAAATCATAATTAATAATAAATCCATATCAATTAAAAATGAATAGAACAAAACTATTGTTCCTGCTTGTTATTGCAGGGATGTTGAATTCTTTTTGTGCAATGGCTCAAAAGGATAGTACTAAAGTAGGAATAAAGTTTTCGGGCTTTGTTAACTCCGAAATATTCCTTGATACCCGCCAAACTGTGGGTGGAAGGGAAACCCTTTTGATGCTATATCCTGCAGCAAGATCTTATGATGCTAATAAAGTAGATTTAAACTCTCATGGCAACTTCGATCAGTTGTCAATGATGTCGAGATTGACTGGTACTATTACCGGCCCTGATGTATTAAATGCCAAAACTATAGGTGTGATTGAAGGTGATTTTACTGGCACAGCTGATGCTACTAATAACATCTTCAGATTGCGTCATGCTTACATCAAACTTACCTGGAAAAAGGATGAACTTTTGGTTGGTAGCTATTGGGAACCAATTGATGTGCCCGAAATGATACCTGCAGTTATCTCTTTAAATACTGGTGCTCCTTTTCATGCTTTTAGCCGCAATCCACAGGTGCGTTATGTGCATACTTTCGATAATCTAAAGGTTGTTGCTGTGGCTTCTTCTCAAAGAGATTATGCTAGCGACGGCCCTTTAACTCCCGGAGTTCCAAATTCTGCTTATCTAAGAAACGCATTGCTTCCCGAAATGCATCTTCAATTACAATATAATATTAATCGACATTTATTTGGCATCGGTGGCGAGTATAAAACAATTCAACCACGATTAGTTACAACTAAAAACATTGCGACAAGCGAAAAATTGTCGTCACCGGCTTTTATTGCTTTTGCTAAGCTTGTTTTCAAAGGTGTTGATGCTAAGTTTCAGGGCTCTTATGGCGGTAATTTATCAGAGCATACGATGATGGGCGGTTATGTTGAGTCTTCTATTGACACCGCTACCGGAAATACTACTTATGCCAATGCCAATACTTTAAATCTCTGGACTGATGTTACTACCAAAGGTCATAAACTTAATGTTGGTTTGTTTGCAGGTTATTACAAAAACATGGGTTATGATAAAGATATAGCTCCTAACGGCAAATTCTACGGCAGAGGCAGTAATATCGGCTATCTATATCGCATTGCCCCCCGCGTTACTTACACTGTTGGAGCTTTAATGTTTGCTACTGAGTTTGAATATACTGCTGCACAATATGGAACTCCCGGTCATAACTGGAATATCCAAGATCCTTATGTTGTAGCTAATTTTAGGGCACTGATAGGAGCCTTTTATTACTTCTAAACAAACAATATTTTGAGAGCCGTTGCCATGCAGCGGCTCTTTTTTTATCTTACCTATAATGATGATATTAATATAATTAAATGAATACAGATTTATTATTTTAATAAGAAGAAATAAAACGCTCATCACATAAATAGGATGACAACTTGATAGAATCTCTCCAATTATAAGCATTAATTCAAAAACTAAATGGCTTAAAAGTTTTGTTGAGATAAAAGACAATTTTTATTCACAAATCACAACTCACACATATATAATTGTTTTAATCACTTTAATAGTCTTCAAATAAACTTACATAACGCTTATATCCGTTATCAAGGTCTTGTTAACGATTATCAAGGCCTTTGTAACGACTAACAAGGTCTTGTTAACGATTGTCAAGGTCTTGTCAACGACTAACAAGGTCTTATCAACGACTAACAAGGTCTTGGTAACGACTATCAAGGTCTTGTTAACGACTAACAAGGTCCTGATAACGATTATCAAGGTCTTTGTAACGATTATCATCGACATTACAATAATCTTAATCAAATATTCAGTTATTGATAACAGAAGTTTCTTAACGAAAATAGTGATACAATTGATTGAGTCTTTAAATTGCTTTGGTAATAACGACTCCTATCTCTATATTTATATTGTTATTACCCTTGGCGGGAAATGTTTGTACTGCTCTACGCAAGAGCTTGGTATAACAACAACTATCTAAATAAAAATCCCTATACTTTTTGTGAATAAAGTATAGGGATAAAAAGATAAATAGTATAGTATCTTAAAATAAACTTACGTATAAAAGTAAAATCTATTTATGATAACACAATATATTTAAGGCTTATATTGAGTTTTTAAATTCTTTAACTGCACTAATCAACTCAGGCAGCACCGTCATCACATCACCAACGATTCCATAATCAGCCACCTCAAAGATAGGTGCTTCAGGATCCTTATTAATGGCAACAATACATTTAGTTGAGCTGATGCCTGCAATATGTTGAATAGCACCTGAGATACCGCATGCTATATATAGGTTGGGAGCGATAACTTTACCCGTTTGACCGGTATGCTCTTCGTGAGTTCTCCAGCCTTCGTCCGAAACAGGTCTGGAACAAGCTGTGGCAGCATCTAACAACTTAGCTAACTCTTCGATAGCCCACCAGTTTTCAGGACCTCTCATCCCTCTACCACCCGAAACAACGATATCAGCATCAGTAAGCAACAGTTTGTTAGTTTGCTTATTAACATCAATGATTGTAGTTTTGAAATCTGCTTCATTTGCATCCATTGCAATGTTTTCAATCACAGCATTAGTTTCTGAAACTTTAATTTCAAAAGAGTTTTGAAACAATGTAACTACCTTAACGGGAGTCTTAATGCACACATTTGCGAAAGCTTTACCCGAAAATATCTTCTTCTTAATAATAAAAGGCTCATAACTCGAAGGCAAATCAACTACACCCGAAGCAAGCCCAGCTTTTAATTTAACTGAAAGCCTTGGCGCAATTGCTTTTCCTGTATTATTATTAGATAAAATAACAACTGAAGCATTGATAGTTGTAGCTGCTTTGCTTATAATTGAAGTGTAAACATTATTCTCCAGATTCTTTAGCTTTGCATCCTTAACACTTAATATTTTCTTAGCTCCATATTTACCTAACTTCTGCAACTCATCATCACTTACATCACCTATCGATAATGCAGTTACATCCATATTTAGTTTGCTAGCAATCTCATTTGCATAACTTATAAGTTCAAAGGTTAGTTTCTTAAACTTACCATCCCAATTCTCTGTATATACTAATACTGACATAGTTTCTTGATTTTAAATTAAAGATTAAATAACTTTAGCTTCGTTATGTAATAAATTGATCAATTCCTTAACGTTTTCCGCATCAACCTTCTTGCATGAAGACTTAGCAACAGGCAATTCAAACTCAACATACTCAACCAAAGCATCAGCTTGAACACCTTCAACCACTTGCAACGATTTAGTACGAGCCGTCATGATGCCTCTCATCGAAGGAATTCTAGGCTCTTTTGCTATCCCTTTTTGTGCAATAGCAACAAAAGGAGAAGCCACTGAAATAGTTTCAAATCCACCATCTATTTCTCTTTTCAACTGCACATTATCGTTCTCAATAGTGATACTCGAAACGGACGAAACAGAAGGAATCTCTAGTATCTCCGAAAGCATTCCACCTACCGTAGAATTATTGTAATCACTTGACTCTATCCCGCAAAGGATAATATCAAAACTGTTATTCTTAATAACCTCAGCTAATTGCATAGCCACAGAATAAGAATCATTTGCAATAGCATTTACTCTTATAGCATCATCGGCACCCATAGCTAAAGCCTTACGGATAGTAGGTTCAGCGTCTATCATACCCACATGGGCAGCAGTTACACTCTGAACAAAAGCAGGGGCTGCCTCTTTTAATTCAATAGCACGAGTCAAAGCTAGCTCATCCCACGGATTAATAATCCATTGCGTGCCTACGCTATCTAAG
Source organism: Bacteroidota bacterium (assembly GCA_037134755.1). Taxonomy (GTDB): domain Bacteria; phylum Bacteroidota; class Bacteroidia; order Bacteroidales; family JACABE01; genus JBAXLO01. The sequence continues at coordinate 12,853 of JBAXLO010000081.1, forward strand.
GTTTTATTACTGTTTGCGAACTTAATTTTTGTAGTAGTGTCGGGGACATTACTTATACAAACCAATATTTTAATCATAAAATGTATTTATTTAAGTTAATCTTTAAGCACAGCTCTTGAAATAATGATGTTCTGAATCTCAGAAGTGCCTTCATATATCTGAGTCAACTTAGCTTCACGCATAAGTCTTTCAACATGATACTCTTTTACATAACCATAACCGCCATGTATCTGTACGGCTTCGGTAGTAACTTCCATTGCAATATCTGCAGCATATTTCTTAGCCATAGCACTTGCAGTTCCATAAGGCAGGTGTTGATCTTTAAGCCAAGCAGCTTTAAGGCAAAGGTTACGAGCATTCTCTATCTTCACAGCCATATCAGCAAGTTTAAAAGCAATCACTTGATGGTTGCTTATTTCTGTACCAAAAGCTTTTCTTTCTTTAGAGTATTTAACAGCGCGTTCAAATGCTCCTGATGCAATACCCAAAGCCTGAGAAGCGATTCCAATACGACCACCCTCAAGGGTTTTCATAGCAAAAGTAAATCCAAAACCATCTTCACCAATACGATTTTCTTTTGGAACTTTTACATCAGTAAACATTACAGAGTGAGTGTCGGAGCTACGCATACCCATCTTATTTTCATGAGGTCCTAATGATATTCCCGGAGAGTTCTTATCAACAATAAGAACATTAATTCCTTTATGTTTCTTTTCAGGATTTGTCTGAGCAATTACCAAGTAAGTGGAAGCACAGTTTGCATTAGTAATCCAGTTCTTAGTACCGTTTAAAAGATAATAATCACCTTTATCTTCGGCAGTAGTTCTTTGTGAAGTTGCATCAGATCCGGCTTCTGGTTCTGATAACAAATAAGCACCAATCTTTTCACCTCTTGCCAAAGGTTTAAGAAACTTCTCTTTTTGTGCTTCTGTGCCATAGGTTTCCAAACCCCAACACACAAGCGAATTATTTACAGACATCACAACCGCAGCAGCAGAATCAATCTTTGATATCTCTTCCATAGCCAGCACATAAGATACTGCATCCATGCCTCCTCCATCGTATTTTGGGTCAACCATCATACCTAGGAAGCCAAGTTCGGCAAGCTTTTTAATTTGTTCGGCAGGAAAGATTGCTTTATCATCTCTTTCGGTAACGCCTTCTAAAAGTTCTCTTTGTGCAAAATCTTTAGCTGCACTCTGAATCATTAATTGTTCTTCTGTGAAATTGAAATCCATAATATAAATTGTTAAAGATTAAATAAAATAAACAACAAATAAAGGTATTTGTTTACTTGATTAAAAGCGATGACTGCTATTTAATTAAATTTATTTGAACTTTTTTAAGTTTCTTCTCTTTATATGAATTAGAATAAATAATATTATAATATGAAAGGCATACAGGATTACTACCCGGATCACTTTGCAATGTGCTACGGATGTGGAAGATTAAATGATAATGGACATCAAATAAAGACAACTTGGAATGGTGATGAAACCATTACACGATTTGCACCTAAGGATTATCATACAGCAATACCAGGCTTCGTTTATGGAGGTTTATTGGCTTCGCTGATTGATTGTCATGGCACAGGTTCTGCAGCTTTGGCTCTGGCTAAAGCTAACAATATTGAGTTGACAGAATATAATGCACCTCGATGTGTTACTGCTTCGTTAAAGGTTGATTATAAAAAGCCAACACCTATGGGAGTGGAGCTCGAAATACGTGGGATCATTAAAGAAGTAAAGGGAAAGAAAGTTATAATAGAGGCGCAACTCCTTGCTGCCGGTGTAGTTTGTGTGACGGGAGAAATTATCGCCATTCAAGTGAATGACGACTTTGGAAAGTAATTTAATTAAGAGTAAATATCTGTCCTGTTAAAGGGAATTCTTTATTCAGTTCGCCTGAATAATAGAACTCAAAAGCTAAAGAACCAAAGGTATATACTTTCTGATTAATAGTAATTCGAGAACCTCCCACACTTGGGTCTTTATGTGGCTTTGACACTTCGTAGCCGAGGTTAAATAAAGTTGCCAATACTTCGGGACGGTTTGATATGTCTAAACCTGCTTTCTCCCATTGTGTTTTTATCTGCAAAATAGAGATTGCAGCATACAAATAAGAGTAAAAATGATTCTTCGAATCTGTTAGTCTGGCATACCTCTCCGATTGAATTTCTTTAGTATTAAAGTCTAGAAGATGTTCATAATTTTCACCTAAATAAAAAGGAGATTTCTTATCTTTTAAATAGGTTTCAGTTTTGATTGCAGTAAACTCTTTTATCCCTGTAACCCCCAAAGAGAACTTGGTTTCGGTAGTTAATATCTTAAGTGGTTGCATCCATTTTTTAAATGCTTCACGCGATGAATTAAACAATCTAATCTGCTCGCCTATAAGTACCGATACTATCATTCGGGAACTTACACCGGTAACAGTTGACACACTATCAATAACCTTTTTATCTTTAGCCATTGCTTCTTTAAGCGTTGCCCATTCTTCGGTATTCATCCAATCAAATGCATTAAGTTTTTGAATAGAATCGGGCTTTTTACTTGTGTTAACTGTCACATCTATGCCTTGTATTTTCTCCTGATAAGAAGTATTATTCTTTAAACGAAGATTGATTGCATCAAACATCTTTTCGCCCGTATTTACATCTCCGGTTTTGGTAAATACATTTAGTATTGACGCTGCATTTTTAGGATAATAATCATTAAGGATGTTAACTTTTTGATAAAGCACAAGCTTCCTTTTCACATCATTATAAACCGAATCAGATGAAACATCTTTAGTATGATTCTTGGATATCTCTTGAAAATACCTGTCATTAAAATCAATACTTCCCTTAGTTTTGGTAAGATTTAATTTTACAGCAAAGAAAACCGACATGAACACAAAACCTATGATAGCAAAAATTATAGTGAGAGAATAGAGTGTGTATTTTAAATACTTGTTCCTTATTTTAAGGTTCATTTAATGTTTTTTAATGATAATTGGTTTTAGTGTGATGTATGTGTTATCCTGACAGATTTTCTCTCCTCTCAGGTTTAAAATGTTGTTTAGATTTATACCTGACAGGACGAAAAACCTGTCAGGATTCAATATAATTATTAATTATTAATTATTAATTGTCTAAACTATATCCTGCCATGCTGGCATTGTTTTCAAATTTTCTTTAGCAATTTCCTTTGCATCTTCTTCGCCAACATCCATTACACCCATAACAAATTTGGTAAGTCCTGCCCAAACTTCTTCAAAAGGTTTAAGTTCACCTTTGGGAGTGGTGCAATGTATGCAATAAATGTTGTCCATTTTGCCGCCGCCAAAGTCTTCTTTTGTTGTCATTGGCATGCCACAGCTATCACAAATACAATCCATATCGTTTTAAATTTAAAACAGCAAAATTAATCTATTTTTCATTACATGCAATAGCTTTAATACCTATTCTTATAAATAAAATAAATTGCAAGCCATTATTATAATTTACACGTTTATAATAAATGCTTTTGGTTAGATTTTCTTATTTATATATGGAATCTACACTTTCAAAAACATTGAAAAAACAATAGTTATGAACAATCCTATTTTGTGTTATTGGCTAAACAATTAAAGATAGCCACCGCTAGTAATTAAACTCTCTTTTCTTACGGTTGATAAATAAGTGATTATTATTTAATATCGTTGATATTTCTGAGTATCTTTGTAACATAAATCGGACTCCTGATAACCGCTTTATTTTTTACATAATTAGTCATACTACTTTTCTTTAAATCAAATTTCGGGGGCGTTAAGAAAAAGAGCAAAATAAATCTTTAAATTATGAGTCAAAACAGATTTTTTTTCAATCCTTTCGAATTTCTACGTAGATTTGGAAGAAACAAAGTTCAGATCTTTATCTTCTTAAGCATTCAGGCTATGAAAATGGATGTGGTATTGAAACCGTTTCTTGCACCACTTATCTTAGCTACTCAAGATTTGTACAATTCATTATTTTTAAAAACTAGCGAGAAATCTTCTAAAATCAGTCAACGTATTGCCGAAACTAAAGAAGTAAAGGCTGCTCTCGAAAATTTTAAAAAAGGTGCACGTAAAGTGTATAAAAGAGCTGCTGATAAATTAGGAGAAGATTCTGTTATTTTTATTGAGCTCTTTGGTCAGGGGCTTAATTACTTCAACCATATAAAGATGGAAAATTCTTATTTAATCATTGGTAATTTGAGAGATGGTGTTAAAAAGTATGTTGTTGAATTGGGTGCTGATATGCAGCTGTTGATGGATGGTTGTTATACTGAGTTTGACAATGCAAGACTTTTGCAAAGCGGTTTAGCCAGTAGTATAAGAGGTAACAAGCCTTTATATGATAAATTTTTGGATCAAATGATTTTACAGTTAGATGTAAATCGTCTTACGATATCTCTGGATGATAACACGAACTACGCTGAAAATTATTTTTACTTTGACGAAACTGTTTTATATGTACCAAGTCATCATAAAGGAAAAGATAAAAAAGTGCCATTGGTCGTAGGTGTTGATCCTGATTCACAAATTGATTCCGGTGCATCTTTCGGCCTTGGACAAAAAGTATCTATTTATAATCCATCAGACGATGATGCATATTATTTTGCAGCCCGTACTGCTGATGAAATAATGCCTGTAAGTTGTTTGTGTATAAAAAAGGGAGAAACTGTAGTATTAACCGCCGAACAATTGGGATGTCCAATAAACAAATATCTTATCATTGG
>JBAXLO010000082.1:0-17590 GCA_037134755.1 Bacteroidota bacterium
TCTTTTTAATTTTTTATCAAATTCTATCATTATTTAAAATTTGTTGTAATTTTTTAAAGAGAATTACTTTTTTTTGATAAATCCATGTAATAAAAAGAAAACAAAATGTGTTTTTTATTACAAACAAATGAAAAAAATCTAAGATGAATATTTTGATTGTAAAGTTACCAACAAATTTATTTTTACTAAAATGTAATTCGTATTATCAAAACACTTATATTTGTCAAACTTTCTTTTATAAATTTCAGACAAATAAAACACAAATCAGAGAAATAAATTTATATCAGGAGATTTACATAAAAAAATTAAATATTTTTTTAATCAGAGAAAAATTAATAAAAAAGGAAAATAATAACTAGTTCAGGAATAAAACAAGATTTTTAAGGAAAACAATAAATAAAATGAAAAACATTATCGAAAAAAGCAGAATAAAGATATATAAAAACAGAGCTCTTTATGAAAGATCAATAATAGATATAAAATCACATCTTATTGATCCTGTATTAAACAAACTAGGTTGGATAACTTCTGATCCGGATTTTGCAAGTCAAAACACATCTACTTTCGGAATTAATGTGCCTGATTATACTTTTAAAATAAATGGTAAAGATGTTATGGTTGTTAAAGTAATTATATTACATCACACTATAGAAAATGAACTTACACAACTTGCACGCTATTGTACTAATCGTGATATTGAATATGGGATTATATCAGACGGAAATCTTTGGTGGCTATTTAAAGTGTTTGATAATGGTATTGATAAAGAACCGTATTGTAGAATTATTTGGTACATCGACATTGAAGAAGACAAGATAAAAGAGATTGAAATGCGTTTAAATACATTTTCATATCATAACTTTACAAATATAAAAGAACAAGTTAAAAATAATATATTAAATGAAGCCTTGGAAACTGTTTTAAATATTCCACACGAAACAAGGAATCCTATTATAGGGCGTGCTAAATTTGAGTTGGATATGTTAGAATATAATATAGAATTAAACGAGATAGACGACTTCATTAAAAGAAAAATAAAAGAAATGCTTAATGGAACTTATGATGAAAATAGTAAACCGATAATACATCGTGTTGAATAAAATTTTAATTATGATAATAATTATGATTGATAACAAATAACAGTTTAATTTTACAGAGAATTTTAAATAATAATACACAAATTAGAATACACAATTAAAAAATAAAGAAAATGAAAAATGAATTTAAAGAGGAGCTAATTAAATTAGCGACAAAGTCACAAAGTGAGATAGGGATGAACGAAAATAATGTAAAATATAAATTTATCAATCCATTTCTTAAATGTTTTGGGTTTAAAGAAGATTTAGATTTTGAACATGAATCTCAAAGAAACAGTATTGATATTTATATTGAAAATATAGGTAAACATAGGATTGTTATTGAAACAAAAGCGTATGATAAAAATCTGGATGAATTCATAATTCAATTAAAAAAATATTGTGATGATAAAAGACCAATTCTGGCTATAATTGCAAATGGTAAAGAAATTAGGTTTTATTCACCTTTATCAAAGATTACAGAATTTTCTGAAACATTATTGTATTCATTCAAAAGAGTAGATTTAGGTAATGAGGATATAATTTTAAGATTAGAAAAAATATTATCTAAAGAGAATTATGTAAATGATAATATTGACGATAATATTGATGAAAGAGAAAAAGAAATAAAAGTTGCCAAAAAAGAGATAAAATTAATTGAGAACTCAGTTATAGAAAAAAAATCTGCCATTGAAAATGATATTAATGATATCAATGAACAAATAACAATATTACAACATGATATTTCGAAAAAACAACAGGAAATTTCTAAAATAGAAGAATTAAGTTTGGATGAAATTAAAAAAACAGAAAATCAATATTGCATTATTTTTAAGAATAAAGAAAATAAAATACTATCAGGAGACCCACAAATATATATATATACAAAAGGTGCCGGTAATAGTGATGTTCTCGAAGAACAAATAATTCCTGTAATAAAATTAGTTCTAAAAAATGGGAAAGGTTTTTTTAATACAGCATGTAAAGAAATTGCAAGTAAAATAATTAATAAAAAAACGAATAAGCCAATATCTAATAGAAGTGTACTGAGTAACTGTACTAGGGGTCTGAAATTGAGCGGAAATGATGACTTTCTAAAACATATTGAACATGGTACTATAAAAGAAATATTGAAAATGAAATATAACAATAGAATTGATCTAATAAATAATGAACTTTAATCATAATAACTATTAATGCCATGACAAATATAGATGATATAAATTCTCTTTCAAATAATAATGAACAAGAAGAGGGTTTTAAAGAAAAACAAACAGAACAACAATACGAAGAAGAATACCTGAGTATTATAGATGATATTATAAAGCATAAAGCTGAAGCATCATTAAAAAATGTAAGACAATTTACAGTTAAGTTTTTTAATTGGGAAAATGATTCTAATAACTATATTAGAAACTTCTCTACTGAACTAAATATGGTTATTGACAGTTCTATTTATTTATATGATGAAGATGAATCTGAAATTAATTCTAATCAACATTATTTTTGTCTGGAGAATGGAAAGAGAATTACAATGAAAGATATGGTTAATTATATATCCGGTAATTTAAAAAGAGTTTATGACTATTGTGAACAAAATGGATTATATCCTCAATTTGAGTTTAAAAGCTATAAAAATAACGATGGTGTAAATCTTATTATTAAATGGTAGTTGATTATTTAAATAGTTTTTCTTCTCTTTTATATTTAAACCCGAGCTTCGGATATAAATATAAAAAAAGAGGCTACCTTAAATAAGATAGCCTCTTTTTAAATATCTATATCTAAATTAAAACTGAATGAATCCTTTTTTCTCAGCGTCTTTAAGACAAGCTGATATACCTTTTTTATTAATATGTCTGATCCCTTTTGCAGATACTTTTAAAGTTACCCAACAATCTTCTTCAGGGATAAAAAACTTCTTCGTTTGAAGATTAGGATAGAATTTTCTTCTAGTTTTTATGTTTGAATGAGAAACTTTGTTCCCAGTAATCATTTTCTTTCCAGTGATATCGCAAATTCTTGACATATTATTTTTATTAAGCTGTTACATTTTTAAATCGGAGTGCAAAATTAATAATTCTTTTCTTAATAACAAATGTTTTTTTAGAAATAATTAATTATTCCTTTGTTTATACCTAAAATCAAAAGCAAAATTCAGGAATAAAAGAGAACGATTGGGATTATCTTGAATTGTTTTTATGCAGATAATGTGTTTTTAATTGGTAATTGAATACTCATTAACAGCTATCTAAAAATAAACACAACATAACTTTTCAAAGTTCAATTTTTTATGTAATTTTGCAACGGAAATAAAAAACACATAAATAAATAATATGGCTACAACAGCAGATTTTAAGAATGGATTATGTTTAGAATTTAATGGCGACCTTTATTCAATATTCGAATTCCAACATGTGAAACCCGGAAAAGGCCCGGCTTTTGTAAGAACAAAGTTAAGAAACTTAAAAACCGGTAAAGTTATTCCTAATACTTTTACTGCAGGTGTAAAAATAGATATTGCAAGAGTTGAAAGACGTCCTTATCAGTTCCTTTATAAAGATGATAATGGTTTTAACTTTATGCATGGCGAAACTTTTGAACAGATTTCGATAGAAGAAAGTATTATAAATGCTCCTCAATTTCTAAAAGAAGGACAGACTGTAGAAATTATCATTCATGCCGATACAGAAACACCATTACAATGTGAGTTACCTGCTTTTGTAGAAATGACAATTACTTACACCGAACCGGGTGAAAAAGGAAACACAGCTACTAATGCTTGGAAAGAAGCTACAGTAGAAACAGGTGCTATTATCAGAGTTCCTTTATTTATTAATCAGGGAGAATTGATAAAAGTTGACACAAGATCTAGCGAATACGCTGAAAGAGTAAAATCATAATCAAAATCAAAACCAATTGAATGAAATTACCAAATCCATATAAACTTCATGAAATTGCTTCGCTTATAAAAGCAGAATTTATTGGTGCTCCAGACTTTCTTATAACAGGTGTAAATGAAATTCACATGGTTGAAGCCGGTGATGTTACTTTTGTTGATCATCCTAAATATTATAAGAAAGCTTTAGAATCAAAAGCTACAACTATTATTATTAATGCTAAAGTAGATTGTCCCGAAGGCAAAGCTTTGCTTTTTTGTGATGATCCTTTCGAAGCTTATGTTTCTTTAATTAGAAAGTTTAGAGGCTTTAAACCTTGTAATAATACTATAAGTGAAACTGCTGTTATTGGAGAAGGTACCGTAATTCAACCGGGAGCTTTTATAGGAAACAATGTTACTATTGGTAAGAATTGTATCATCCATGCAAATGTAAGCATTTATGATCTTACTATTATTGGCGACAATGTTATAATACATTCAAATACTGTTATAGGTTCTGATGCTTATTATTTCCAAAGAAAACCTGCGGGTTATCGTAAAATGGAATCAGGAGGCAGAGTAATTATTGAAGATGATGTTGAGATTGGTGCTTTATGTTCGATAGATAAAGGTGTTTCGGGTGATACAATTATTGGCAAAGGAACTAAGTTTGATAATATTGTTCAGGTTGGACATGATTCTCATATCGGTAAAAACTGTTTGGTTGGCTCTCATAGTCAGATTGCAGGCGTTACAGTTATTGAAGACGATGTTATATTATGGGCAAGAGTATCTGTTAACAAAGATCTTGTTGTAGGTAAAGGTGCTGTTGTTATGGCTACTTCAGGTGTAGATAAGAGTCTTGAAGGTGGTAAAGTTTATTTTGGTATTCCTGCAGAAGATGCCAGAAAAAGATGGAAAGAAATAGCTTACACTAAAAAGTTACCTGAATTATTTGAAAGCTTAAATAAGAAGAATCTAATCTAGAAATAGATCTTACATTATATATTGAGAGACCCGAAATAACTTAAATTGTTTCGGGTTTTTTATTGTGATAAACATCTAAGGCAACAATAATAGCAACAAATCCCCAGAAGGGAACAGCAGCTTTATCAGTATCTAAGAAGTTATTTAAGAATCCATGAATATAATATGTCATTAATCCCATTAAAGTTAAAAGACTTAAAAGCTTAACTTTCCTATCCGTTGCCCTGTTATATACTTTTATCGCGGTATAGAGCACTAATAATGCAATTACTATTACTGACAATGACCCTATCAATCCTGTTTCAGCAAGAGGTCCTATATATTCGCTATGAGCATTACCTTTAGTGCCTGCATTGGTACTTATTATTGTTTTTTCATAAGAATATTGAAAAGGAGCATAGCAAAACTGATAAGTTCCCGGACCAAATCCAAATACCGGGCGTTCTTTAAACATTCTGAATGCAGATGTCCATCTATTGATACGCTCTAAATTAGAAGCATCTGTAGAAATATTAGACATAGATTCAATATGCTGCATTAATTTTCCCGAAGTATCTTGTCTATTCTTTTCAAGTTTCATTATTATCTCACTTTTCAATAAAAAGAAAAAGATAATTAATGATATAAATGAAAATAAAATCCATTTAAACTTTATCCTTAGTTTAATTATAAAAAAGATTACAAGTGAAGCAGCAAATCCTAACCAAGCAGCTCTACAATAGGATAAATATAATCCTACAGATAATACTGAAAAAACAAGAAACGTTAAGAATCTTTGAACATTTGAATACTCTCTGTCGAACATAAACCCAAATATTACAGGCATAAAGAATGCAATCATTGCACCATAGGCAGTATGATCATTGTAAAAAGGATCCATTACCCAATGCCCAACTTGTTCGCTAAAACCAAAATAAGAATGTCGGTAAGTGGTATAGATTATAACTATAGCAAGCGAAATAGTGTAAAGCCAGCAAAAGATCTTAACATTCTTAATATTTTTAAACAACTGAGTGCCTAAAAAATAAAAAGGTATAATAAACCAAAGTCTAGCAACTAAAAATTTAAAAGAAACAACAGGATATTGACTCGTTATACTAGTCATCAACACCCACGTTAAGTAAAATATAATTGCAATAGTTACCGGATGTCTGAATATTTTACCATCATAATATTGATCGTAAAATATTTTAAAGATAAACAATAGTAAAACACCGGCTAAAAGTGGTGCTACCGGCAAAGAAATACCTAAACCCAAATCACGATCTCTAAGTTCGATTGATAAAGGTGTGAGGAATGCAATTAAAAGTAATATTTTATCTAATGAAGTTATGTATAACAACATTATAAATCCTAAAACAGGAATAAGTACAAACCAATAAGCTTCGTTTGCAATAAAAAAGGCATTAAGAAGTAGGAATAATCCACAAATGCCGAAAACCCACTTTAGAATTTGCTTTTTATCCAATTTAACTTTGAATTTTTGTGTTGAGCAGATTCTTTTTATAAACGTTTTCGATAAATATTAGTACTAATATTGAAAGTAGAAAAGCAGCAAATGAAGACACAACTACTATTAGCCAACGCACAGGTGTAGTTTTTTTCTCAGCTTTAAAAGCCGCATCTACAACAAATTTCTGAGGAATATACTGTTCGGCATCTACTTTTGCCTCATCATATTTTGCCTGCATGGTACCTAATCTTCCATTTCGGTTAGCCAATTCGTCCCTAAGCCTAACATAAGCACCTCCATATTCCGAAAGAATTCTAAGTTTTTCCTCTACTCTTTTTATACCTTGCGCATTCCCCTTACCTAATTGAATACCTAACTCTTGATGTAGCATTTCGGATTCAGTTTCATAATCATTAATACCTTTTGATCTAATTAAAAATAATGAATCTTCTAAAACTTTCATTTCTTTTTTAAAATTATTAAAGGTAGCCTCTACAATATGAAAGCCTTTGATAGCTCTTTCTTTTTGCAAAGCATTTTTAGTAGAGTCGAGCAAATCAGAAATTGAATTTGCCATATTAGCTGCATATTGTGGATCTTTATCCAGAACTGATATTTCAACAGCCATAAATTCAGTAAGCTTACAAGTAACATTACCGTTATATTCTTTAATTAATTTTGTATTTTTATATCTATCGTTAGGATTAATTTTATAATGTTGAAGAAGATTAAATCTTTCAACAATCCTATTTCTTATCGTACTCGAATTAAGAATCTGAAGTAATTGTTCGGCTTCTTCTTCTTCGCCAAAGCCTAAAACGTCTTCTTGATTACTGTTGTTTTCTGCCAATAAAGCTCTTGAAATAGAGTTAGTAGCTGTTGGAAACAAAATTACATTTGATTTAAACTTAGGTGTAATTAAAAAAGAGGCTGCTCCCGAAACAATGGCTGTTGCCACAACTACTATGATTAATGTTTTTCGCCAATTCCATAAAAACAGGAAAAAATTAGTAGAATTGAAATCAGTGTTTACAATATTTTTTTCAGTCATTCTTATATAAATTAATCATGCAAAAGTAATAATTAATTACGAATTACGAATTAAAAATTACGAATTGCCTTTATTTATACTTGATAAAAAGCTTTTGCTGTTAAGACTTTTTGACTATTAGCAAAATAACCAATTATCATTTTTTTATCTTTTCATTTTGTTTAATATGTTTTAGGTAATGATTGAAAAGATTTTTTGATTTGTTATTATTCTCAAAAAAATATTAAATATACAAAATAAATTTTTTTATTACAATCAAAAAAATAAATATGCTCAAAAACATTAATTTAATGCACTTTATAAAATTAGCAAAAATGAAAGCGAAAATTAATGTGATAAAATTAATTAAGATAGCATATATATTGTATCTTTGTAGAGATTTTTAAAACACACATTATAAATATAAATAACAGTAATTAAACACTAAATAAAATGCGAAAAATAATAATTACAATCATCTCAATCTTATTGTTGACAACAGTAATGGCTCAAAAACCTAAGAAAGTTGGTCAGGACTCATCAAGATTAAAAGCTGTAGAAAACTACAGACAAACTTTTTGGGACAATCCCCCAAAACACACAAAAACAATTAATGACTTTGAGTATTTATTTACTTTCCTTGAAAAAAGACAATTAGATACGTTATTAAGGAAATTTGAGAAAGAAACAACTATAGAAATTGCAATCATAACAATAGACACTATACAATCTTCAAAAGAAAAGTTTGACTCTTTAGCACTTCATATTGCCAATGCATGGAACTTAGGCAAAAACGAAAAACACTATGGAATTCTTATTGCAATTACTCATGGTAACCGTAAAATGAGAATAGAAAACAGCAAGGGAATTGAAGAACTTATTTCTGACAAAGAAACAAAAAAAATAATTGACAACTTCTTTATTCCTGAATTCAAAAAGGATGATTATTTTACAGGGACTCTTAATGGATTGAATGAATTAATGAGACTTTTAAGGCAAAATCTAAACAAACATAATAAGAAATAAAATAGATTTACCTCGTCAACTCCGTATTGTCGCTATAAGCGATTTAAAGTTAAGTAACTTAAGGAAACCTGCCAGCACAATCGAAAGGATAACCATTCCAACAAAATTGTAATGCCAGTTGTCGACAATAAAATGTTTCGAGAAGATATTTATTGAGATTACTCCAATAACAAATATTACTAAAGTGGATAAGAAACGATAATTTACTTTAAATTTAAATATCCGTTGCGCAAATATTACTTGCACTATAGATGTTAAAAACTGGGTAGTTACACTTACATAAGCCGAACCTAATGCCATTAACTTAGGTATTAATATTAAATTAAGCGAAATATTAATGAGCATACCACTTGCTGCAATTATGTTTAGTTCTTTTAAGTTTCCGTTAGCCGTAAGTAAAGTCCCAAAAACATAAGTTGTTGAGATAGCTATAAATCCCATCATCAACCATTGGAAAACTGCTGCAGAGGCTTCCACATGATTAGTGTATAGCATCGACATTATTTCTTTATTATAAAAAAACGAACCTGCTGCTATAACTATTGCGATAGTAAATAAGAGTTTAAATGATAACTGAACAAGATGCACAACCTCTTCTTTCGACTTTAACATCTTGGCAAAGATAGGTAAAAGCAATACCGAGAATAGATATGCTATCATATTTGTGGCATCTAACAAACGATAAGCCGAAGCATAAATACCAGCTTGTTCGTCGCCAATATTCCCTTTCAACAAACGCTCAATCATTACAGAATCAATTCTGTTGTAAAAGGTCATTAACAAAACAAGTATTGCAAAAGGGAAACTTTGTTTTATGATAAGAATAAAAAAGGGAATGTTCCAGTTTAGCTTTGTAAATGCACTTTTCCTAATAACTATTAACAATGCAACAATTGCAGTAATGATATAAGCAGCTGTCTGAGTATAAACAAACCATTCGATCTGGAATTTCTGAGTAGTTACGTTGCCCCATAATAAAGTGCCGCAAAAGGCTATCATCAACAATCTATCGAGAACCGAAACTAAACTATCCGTTTTAAATAGTAATAAACCCGAAATATTGCTTCTAAGATAAAGGATAAATGAAATTAAAAATTGATTAAAAACCATCCATCCAAGTAAACCTAACTGATGTGAATCATAACCTACTATCAGCCCAAAAGTAAAAGTTAATACACCAAAAACAACAGCTAAAAGTAACTTCAGGATAATAATACTCGAGAAATGTTTGTTAAGTAAATGATTATTCTGAGCAATGTTTTTATTGTTGAAATTGGTAATGCCAAAATCCAAAAGGATATTAAATAAAAAAGAAAAATTAAAAATGGCAAAGTAAAAACCATAGTCGCCGGCCCCTACAATATTTTGTACTGACCTGTCGATGCCCAACATCCAGAATGGCTTAATCAATAAATTAAGCGATAAAAGTAAGATTAAATTTGTTAGAAATTTTCTTTGCACAATAAAATATTAAGCTGCAAAGTTAATAAAGCTTGATGAAATACAATAAAATATTATTACTTTAGTTACTTTTGTAGAAAATTTACTACTAAAAACGACACATAATTGATGACTGTTGATGCATTTTTTGATCTGTTTCTCGAAGAGTTAAAACAAAATAATAACCTTCAATCGTATTATAAATTCCTGAATACTAAGTCGGGGTTTTATTTTCGCAAGGCTTATTTTGTGCAGCGATTGCAATACATATATAATAATGTACAAGCCGGAAAAAAGATTTGGGATTGTGGTTGCGGATATGGAACCACCGGATTGTTTCTGGCAATGAATGGAATTGCTTCCTCAGGTACAACTATAGAGTTTTATTTCCAACAGATTGCACAGCGAAAAGAATATTGGAAACAATATGGCAATGTAGATTTGTTTCAGGCTACACATGAAAACATCTTCGATAATAAACCTGCTGATAACAGCATTGATATTATTATTTTACAAGATACACTTCATCATTTGGAACCATTACAAGAAGCATTGAAGATTATGAAAGACGCTCTTAAAAGTAATGGTGAAATTATATTGATTGAAGAGAATGGAAATAATATAATTCAAAATACTAAACTCTTTATCCGAAGAGGAAACAAAAGAATTATAAAGATTTGGGATGAACAGTTGCAGAAATATGTACTGTTAGGCAACGAAAATATTCGCAGCCTTGCTAACTGGAAGATTGAATTTAGCAAACAAGATATGCTTATTGATGATTCAAAGACCCAATATCTGCGTTATTATCTTCCTTTTAATTTTAATTCAAATAACTTTGATGATAAAATTAAAAAGGAACAAGAAATATGGAAGCATAACAATTTCCTTAAAGAATACTTTTTCTTTGGGTTAAACTATATCGTTAAAAAAGATGCTGAATGAGAATTGCTGTTAATACCCGTTTATTATTAAAGAATAAGTTAGAAGGAATCGGTTGGTTTACTTACGAGACCTTAAAAAGAATAACTATTCAACATCCGGAACATGAATTTATATTCTTCTTTGATAGAGCTTATGATAAAGAATTTGTTTTTGCTGATAATGTCACACCTGTAGTTATTAATCCCCCTGCAAGGCATCCAATCTTATGGTATTTGTTTTTTGAATTGGGAATTACAAAAGCTTTAAAGAAACACAAAGTAGATATCTTTCTGTCGCCTGATGGTTGGCTTTCGTTGCGTACAAATGTTAAGTCCTTTGCAGTTATCCATGATTTAAACTTCGAACATTATCCAGAGTTTATTAAGCCTGTTGTAAGGTATTATTACAACTATTTCTTTCATAGATTTGCCCAAAAGGCGACTAGGTTAGCAACAGTTTCGGAATATACTAAACAAGACATTATGTCACATTATGGAATTGCCCCTGATTTAATTGATGTGGTTTATAATGGTTCACATGATCTTTATAAACCTATTGAAGAACATGAGAAAGTAGAAATTAGGAAGCAATTTACTGATGATTGTCCTTACTTTATATTTATAGGAGCCTTACATCAACGCAAGAATATTGCTAATCTTTTTAAAGCTTTTGATGTTTTTAAAGAAAAGAATAATTCTTCAACTAAATTAATGATAGTTGGAAATAAGAAATGGTGGAAGGGCGAAATGGAAGATACTTATAATGCTATGAAGCATAAAGATGAAGTTATATTTACCGGTTGGCAAGCTCCTGACATCTTAAATAAATTACTTGCATCTGCTTTAGCTTTAACTTATGTTTCGTATTTCGAAGGCTTCGGTATTCCAATAGTTGAAGCTTTTAATACAGAAACTGCTGTCATTACTTCTGATGTAACTTCTATGCCGGAGATTGCAGGTGATGCTGCTTTACTTGTTGATCCTTTTGACGTTTCTTCGATTGCTGATGCAATGTATATGTTAGATACAGATGAAACATTTAGGAAACAATTAATAGAAAAAGGAAATGCCCGAAAGCATCTTTATAGTTGGGATAAAACAGCAGCTAAACTTTGGGAAGCCATAGAGAAAACAATTAAACAGTGATTACCTCCCCTTTTTTATTTACTTTTGCACTAATTTTTTAAATTAATATTTTGGTTAAAGATCAATTGATGTCAGAGGGCAAAAGATTGCCCGTAATGGAAGAGTTTTATAGCTTGCAGGGCGAAGGTTTTCATACCGGCGAAGCTGCATGGTTTATACGTATTGGCGGTTGCGATGTTGGCTGTTATTGGTGTGATGTTAAAGAATCATGGAATGCAGAGCTTCATCCACTTATTGATACTGATATTATAGTTAATAATGCTGCTGCAAATCCTGCCAAAGCAGTTATTATTACAGGTGGCGAACCTTTAAATTATAACCTTATTTATTTATGTGACGAACTTCATAAGAAAGGTATTAAAACCTTTTTAGAAACTTCAGGTTCGGAACCTTTAAATGGTAGTTGGGATTGGGTGTGTGTGTCTCCTAAAAAGCAAAGCCCTCCCGTGGAAGAGATATATAAGCAAGCCAACGAACTTAAAGTAATTATCACAAAAGAAAGTGATTTTGAATGGGCCGAATGTAATGCCGCTAATGTTAGCGAGGCATGTATTTTGTTTCTACAACCGGAGTGGAGTAAGCATAATGAAACAATGCCTTTAATAATTGATTATATTCTTAAGAATCCTAAATGGAGAATATCTTTGCAAAGTCATAAGTATATGCGAATTCCTTAACAATTTATAATTCTTATAATGAAAAGAAATCTTATCAAAACTATACTCACTTTTATTTTCTTATTGATAATCTCAATAACAACATTACATGCTCAAAAGGGTATTGAATATACTACAAGAAACAAAAAAGCTATTAAATATTACGAAGCTGCTACTCAGTTTTATGATAATAGACAAAATGATGAATCCTTAAAAGAACTTGATAAGGCTATCAAGGAAGACGATAAGTTTATAGAAGCTTACTTTTTAAAGGCTGCCAATTATACCGATAAAAAAGATGTCAATCAAGCTATAGATGCTTATCTAAAAGGGATTTCAATTGAAGAATACTTTTTTCCTACTGCTTATATTTCAGTAGCTAATTTGCAATTAAGCATTGGTAAATATCAGGAAGCAAGGGCTAATTTCCAGAACTTCTTCAGGATAAAAAGAAATGCGCTTCCACATCAAAAAGAAGCAGTAAATAAAGGCGTTGAAAGAGCTGAGTTTGGAATGTATATGATGCAACATCCTGTAGATTTTAAACCTGTAAATTTAGGTGATAGTGTTAATTCTATATATGATGAATATTTACCTACTTTAACTGCTGATGAACAGACGTTGATCATCACCGTAAGGAGACCTGCCGATGAATTCACAATTGATAAGTCATCGGGCTTTGAAGAGGATTTTTATATCAGTAAAAAGATAAATGGTGTTTGGTCAAAAGCCGTTAATGTAGGACCTCCTTTAAACTCTCATGGTAATGAAGGTGCACAATGTATTTCACCCGATGGGCATACTATTTATTTTACTGCTTGTAATCGCAGCGATGGTTTTGGCAGTTGCGATATTTATACTGCAAAGTATATTGGTGGTCATTGGACTACTCCGGTAAATATGGGGCCAAAAGTTAATTCTTCTAAATGGGATTCGCAACCTTCGATATCTGCTGATGGTATGACTTTGTTTTTCTCAAGCAGTCGTCCCGGGGGCAAAGGCAAGATGGATATATGGAAAACGATGATGGATGTGAATGGAGAATGGGGAGTTCCTGTTAATTTAGGCGATTCAATAAACTCTCCTGATGATGAGATGTCGCCATTTATTCATCCCGACAATCATACTTTATACTTTGCTTCCAATGGTCATTTGGGGATGGGTGGTATGGATCTTTTTTATGCCCGAAAAAAGGATAATGATAAGTGGAGCAAGCCTGTTAATCTTGGTTATCCTATCAATACTTATGCTGACGAAGTCAATTTAATTGTTAATACTAAGGGTGATTATGCTTATTTTTCTTCCAATAGATTGGGAGGTAACAAAAGTAATCTACAGCTATATGGATTTGAACTTTACAAAGAAGCCCGTCCGATGATGGTTAACTATATGAAAGGTGTTGTTTATGATGAAGAAACTAAGAAGCGACTTGAAGCTAAGTTTGAGCTAATCGAACTAAATTCGGGTAGTACCGAGATACAATCTAAGTCAGATCCTGTTAACGGGGAGTTTCTGGTTTGTTTGCCTAGTGAGCGTAACTTTGCTTTAAATGTTTCGAAAGATGGTTATTTATTTTATTCGGAGAACATCTCTATTAAAGGAAATCATAGTACTATTGAGCCTTATCTTAAAGATATAGCTTTAAAACCGGTTAAGATTGGCGAGAGTGTGGTGCTGAATAATATCTTTTTTGAAACTGATAAGTTTGATCTTAAAGAGGAATCTAAGATTGAGCTAAATAGGCTAGTTACTTTATTAAAGAATAATCAAAAGATGAAGATAGAGATAGGTGGACATACTGATAATGTTGGTGGTGAAAAACATAACCAGGCATTATCCGAAAGTCGTGCCAAAGCAGTGTATGATTATTTGGAACAAAGTGGTATTAATAAGTTAAGATTATCTTATAAAGGTTATGCTTCTACAAAACCTATTGCTACAAATGATACAGAAGAAGGACGTGCTAAAAACCGTAGAACAGAGTTTTCGGTTATGGGGAATTAAAAGGCTTTTAGGCTGTAGGCTTTTAGGCGAATAGTTTTTTTTATATTTATATAGTGGCTATTTTAATAATCTTCTAACTAAAATGTTAAGCCAAGTTTAAGGTTAATAAAATTACCATATTGTATTTCGTTGGGAATGTAAATTAAATCACCATAATAAATTTCATTTTCCTGAGCTTTGAAACCTAAACTTAAGTTGATTGACGAGGTGTGCGACAAATAATATTTCACACCTATCGAAGGATTAAAAACAATACCGCCTTTATTATATCCGCTTCCTAAAGAATAGCCTGCTTCCACTGCACAAAATGTTGTGACTTTAGTTGAATTACTTAGATTCATTCTTAAATCAACAAAAATAGGGACAAAAGTAACCTGACTATACACATCTATACCCATTCCTGCACCTATATAATATATTTTGTCGAATTGATAATCAATTATAAAAGCTGCACCTATTGAAGCATCATCACGATATTTACCTATGCCTTTTCCATAATTAAAATCAAGAGTTCCTTTAATTCCTGATTGGTGGCTTAGATTGGAATCTATAATCGGGATATTATATGTTGAATCGTCAATAGTAATCGTTCGTTTAGCTATTGAATCCGCATTGTAAGTCGTTATACTTCCATCGGATTGTTTTATTTTAAGTTCTTGATTATTGTATTGCCTTTTGACAGTACCGCGAATAATATCTCCATTTTTAAGATACAAAACATCTTCATTACTTATCTGAGCTTTTGTTATAAAAGGAAAGATCAGTATCATTATATAAATAATAAAAATAAAGGGATGCTTTTTCATTTTTCTTTTTATTAAAATTATTTTCTTTAAAAAGTTAATAAATTTATTAAGAAACTCATTAAAGAGTGTACAAATTTATACAATTATATTATTAAACGAGCATTTATTTTTGATATAAATATTGATTTCGTTTTCTTTGATTTTATAACGTGCATAAAATTAATATTTTTGGGTATATTTGTTTTATGGAAGCATAATAAAAAGTGTTAATGAGTAAAATAAATTTGGGGAGAGGCATAAAATTTATTTTTTAAGGTAATTTTATTTTGTGAAATGCAAATAAAGCGATTTAAGGCATACATTAAAAAAATGATGCGTAAAATACATAATTTATAAGTAAAATAAATTCGGCTAAGGGCTTTAAAAAGTGTTTTTGTCTCTCCCCAAATTTATTTTGCTTAAAAATGTTTGTTAATGCCTCTCCCCAAATTAACTTTACACATTCACAGATTTTTTTCTTTTCATGTAATTTAGTTTACTTAAAAACAATTGAATATGGTTCTCACATTATGAGAATGCTCCAAAAACGATTGTGGAGGCTTCTCACATTACGAGAATGCTCCAAAAACAATTGTGGAGGCTTCTCACATTAAAAGTACTCCTCCAAAAATTATTTTAGATTATCTGACGACATATCTCGCCACCATTTTTTCAAAACAAGCTATCTTTACATACAGATTAAATGCTTTTTACATATTTAAGCTATATTTAATTAAGCTTTTCAATATTTCTTTTAGATATGCTTTACGCAAGTTTGTAAGATTATTATTTGTTTTAGAATGATAAAAAGCCATCTATTAACCCCACCTCGACTCCGCTCGGTGACCGTTGATTAGTCGGTCATTGAGCGTAGTCGAAATGCCAACATATAATTCATTAAAAACATTATTCTTCCGTATCGCCCGAAATAATATTCTTATACTTATTGTATAGAAAAGAAATTATCAGCAATAAGATGCCTAACGAAACAAATACAATAGTTTTGGAGATAGTATCGAGATACGAAATATCATACAAAAACAGTTTTGCCAGCGTAAGTCCAAAGATAATGATGGCTCCAATTCGTAAATGCTTTCCCTTTTTCCATATCCCCAAAGCAATTAACATCAATGAATAAATCCCCCATAGTATGCTTAAGCCTAATTTGTAGGATTGTGTAGAGTGCGCAATGTCCATCCAATTGATTAGCTCGCTGCTGGCAATCCACAAAATAGTGATGAAAAGCATAATATCAAAAGCTATTTTGAGATCGATGTCCAAAAACTCCTGCTCAATATACTTATAGATCGCATAGATTATCGTCGCAACAAATGCAAACGAGATATACCTTATTATTATATGGAAAACACCTCGGTAATAATATTGCGACAAGGTTTGTTGCAGATAACTATCGCGAAGTTCGCTAAGCATGTACAAACCGAAAGTTAGAAACATTAACACTACAAAAGTATTGATAGCAAGGTTAACATAGCCCAGGTTTGCATTCTTTATCTTTTTAATATTGATGAAAGATAATATTGAAAAGAACAATAAAGAATAATTAATAATCCAGACAACTTGCAGTTTCTCAAGATCGTAATTAACATGAATATCTGGAAGCGTTTGTCCCTTTATATTAATAGTGATCTCGGAACTCTTAAGCAATAAACCCCAGTAATTAGTTATCTCTTTTAAAAATGTAAAGTAAAGACTTATAAGAAAAATGCCGGGAATTACATAAGACATAAGCTTAGGGATAGCATCTTTGCCTTGCCATGGCGCTGTGTAATTTTTGTTTTGATTAATGATATTAATAATTCCAAAACAGCTTACAAATATCAAAGAAGTAAGGAAAGTAATATTATAAAAAGGTGTAGGCATATCTCTTAGCAATAGCTGATCAATAGCAGTATTTATAATAGAAAGACCTCGCAACACACTGAAGAAAGCCAGAAACATTAGAGGATAGGAAAGCGTTTCGTAAAAAGTAACGCTCTTAGTTCTACCAATCCAAAACAATAATGCAGCCTCGGCAGCCCACAAAATCATAATCCAATGACCATGCAATTGCACGGGAATAGCTATGGTGATAAACACAAAAAATAATCCCGAAACCAGATAAAATAAATTGCGGTCGCCTAATTTCTGTTTGTAAATAACCGCACTTACAATTAAATGTATAA
>JBAXLO010000083.1:0-17492 GCA_037134755.1 Bacteroidota bacterium
GCTAAGTATTCATTCAGGGCTATGCCTGTTTTCGCAAACAATTTAATGGGAGGTTATACACCATCAGTTGTATTAAGAATTAACTAAAATAATTACGAATTACGAATTACGAATTACGTTGTCAATTCTTAATAAAAAAACCTTCATCAAATTAATGATGAAGGTCTTTAATTTCCCTTCCTGACAGGTTTTTCTTCCTGTCAGGTATAACAGCCTTTTGGATTTATCTGTCAGGATGGGAAACCTGTCAGGAATTATAATTGCAGACAATAAGAAAAGAAAAAACCGCTAAGCCGGTAATCGGCTAAGCGGTAGGGCTTTTATACCTGACAGGACGGAAAAACCTGTCAGGAAAGATTGTTTTCCTAAATCACAATATCACCAAATCACTAAATCGCCAAATACCTGACAGGAAACTAATAATATATGTCTTACGAAAGATTCATAGAACTAATAATGTCTTTAATCTTTTGCTCTAGTTTTTTATTTACTACTTCAAATTCTGCTTTAGAATTTAAATGTTCTTTAACACCAAAATAAAACTTAATCTTAGGTTCAGTACCCGAAGGACGAACAGTTATCTTGCTTCCATCTGCTGTAAAAAACTGCAAAACATTAGATACCGGCAAATCTATTTTCTTAGTAGTATTATTAAGAATATCTTCTTCAACACACAATTCATAATCTTTAATCAGAACAACCTTAGAGTTGTTAATTTCAACAGGTGGTTGCTTGCGATAGTTTTCCATCATCAATTGAATTTCTTCAGCACCTGATTTTCCTTTTTTAGTTATAGATAAAAGATCTTCTTTATAAAAACCATATTCAGTATAAAGATCAATAAGAATATCATAAAAAGTCTTGTTATTTTCGGCAGCCCAGGCAGCCATCTCAGCAATTATGCAACAGGAAATAACTGCATCTTTGTCTCTTACAAAGTCGCCAACAAGATAACCATAGCTTTCTTCGCCACCACCAATAAAAGTTTTCTTACCTTCTAATCTTAATATAATATCTGCAATATATTTAAAACCTGTAAGCACATCATAACTCTCAACACCATTTTTAATTGCAATATCTTTTAAGATTTCGGAAGTCACAATAGTCTTAACAATAAACTCCTTACCTGTAATCTTACCCTTCTCATACCATTTCTTTAATAAATAATATATCAGAACCGAAGCAGTTTGATTGCCATTAAATAAAACATATTCATCTTTATCATTCTTAACAGCTATACCTACTCTATCGGCGTCAGGATCAGTAGCCATAACAAGGCTGGCATTAACTTTCTTAGCCAATTCAATCGACATTTCCAAAGCAGCTTTCTCCTCAGGATTTGGAGATTTAATGGTAGGGAAATTGCCATCAGAAACAGCCTGCTCCTCTACAATATGTATATTAACAAAGCCTAATTCCTTTAATGCCCTTGGAACAAGCGTAATCCCAGTGCCATGCAAAGGAGTATATACAATACTCAAATCTTTATGCTTGATAATTAACTCAGGCGAAAGCGAAAGTGATTTAAGTTTGTCAAGATATGCACGATCAACATCTTCACCAATCAATTCAATAAGATGACTGTTGCCTGTAAACTTAACATCATTAATACTTTTAATCTTTTGAACTTCATCAATAACATTGGTATCATGCGGGCTAATCAACTGCCCACCATCTTGCCAGTAAGCTTTATAACCGTTATATTCTTTGGGATTGTGTGAAGCCGTGATTACAACTCCACTCTGACAACCCAAATAACGAATAGCAAACGACAACTCAGGCGTAGGACGCAGCTCACTAAACAAAAAGACTTTGATGCCATTAGCAGCCATAACTTCAGCAGTAATCTGAGCAAAATACTTACTATTGTTACGAGAATCATAAGCAATAGCCATCTTTAAATCCGACTTGCCCGGAAACATCTTAAGTATATAATTAGCCAGCCCTTGAGTTGCCATGCCAACAGTATATTTATTCATCCTGTTAGTGCCAACTCCCATAATGCCACGCAATCCACCGGTACCAAACTCCAGGTCGCGATAAAAGGATTCGGTAAGTTCGGCAGGATCATTTTCGATAAGTTGCTTTATTTGTTGCTTGGTATCTTCATCATAATTACCATTTAACCAAGTATTGGCTTTCGCCAGAATGTTATTTTCTATTTCAATCATCTTTGTAAAGAATTAAATATTATTAATGATTTTTTTGTAACCGTCAACTAACTTAGGCTCGTTGAAGTTAAAGATAATGCCCGAGCTTTTCTTACACATCTTTAATGCAGATAAAAGATGAGCTTCGTGATGCAAAGTTATTTTATCAGTAGCTTTTATTTCAACTATTACCTCGTTTTCTATCAAAAGATCAACTTTAATCTCAGCATCTAACTTAATATCCTTATAATAAACTGGGAAACTACAATCTTTTTTAAAGAATATCCCCCTATTTCTTAACTCCTGAAGAAAACACAATCTATAGACAGCAGGCAGAAAGCCGGGACCTAAAGTCTTGTGTATCTCTATAGCTGATTCATAAATTAATGTATGGAGTCGGTTCTTATCTATTCTGTTCATTTATAAGTTTGAGGCAACGTTTTAAACTATCTTTCCAATAAGGAATAGTGATATTGAATTCTTGTTTTATCTTTGTTTTATTTAAGATACTATACTGAGGACGAGTTGCAGGCAATGGATAATCTTTAGTTTCAATAGCATTAATAATACAATTTATATCGGATAGTTCTATTATCTCTTTAGCAAAATCATACCAACTTGTAACACCCTCATTTGAATAATGATAAATTGCATGAGCTCTAGTTTTGTTTAACTTAGGAATAATATCAAGTATTGCTTTTGCTAAATCGGCTGCGTAGGTTGGCGTTCCAATCTGGTCAAACACAACATTTAATTTACCTCTTTCTTTACCATATTTTAATATAGTTTTCACAAAATTATTACCGAAAGAAGAATACAACCAAGAAGTTCTGATGATGATAGCATTACCTGCCTGATGAATGACTTCCTGTTCTCCATCTGCTTTAGTTTTCCCATACATCGAAACAGGATTAATAGAATCAGACTCTATATAAGGTTTGTAACTATGTCCATCAAAAACATAATCAGTTGAGATATGTATCAGAAAAACATTATGTTTCTTACACATCTGAGATAAATATTTTACTGCATTTACATTAATGAATCTAGCCATCACTTCATCCTGTTCGGCTTTATCAACAGCAGTATAAGCCGCACAGTTAATAACAAAATCAATTTTGTTTTCAGAAAAGAACTTATCTAATAACTGATAATCGGTAATGTTTAATTCTTCAACATCAGTAAATATAAATTTATAATCAGGATATTGATTTGAGATAATTCTGAGATCATTCCCTAATTGCCCATTGCTTCCTGTAACTAATATATTTGGCATGATAAGAATATTTTATTTTACAATAGTTCTAAAGAATTCAATAGTTTTAGTCAAGCCTTCTTCCAACTCAATTTTTGGTTCCCAATCCAGTTTACTTTTAGCTAATGAAATATTAGGTTGGCGTTGCATTGGATCATCAGAAGGTAAAGGTTCAAAAACAATCTTCGACTTTGCTCCTGTAAGTTTAATAACTTTCTCAGCAAGTTCCAACATCGTAAACTCATTAGGATTACCTATATTTACAGGACCAGTGAAATCATCACCTGTTCCCATCATTTTAATCATACCACTAATAAGATCATCTACATATTGAAAACTTCTGGTCTGTAAACCATCACCATAAATAGTAATATCTTTATTTTGCAAAGCCTGAACAATAAAGTTTGAAACAACTCTACCATCATTAGGATGCATCCTTGGACCATAAGTATTAAATATTCTTATGATTTTAATCTTAACATTATTCTGACGATGATAATTTACAAACAAAGTTTCAGCACAACGTTTTCCTTCATCATAACAAGCTCTTATTCCAATAGGATTAACATGTCCCCAATAAGATTCATCCTGTGGATGCACATTAGGATCTCCATATACTTCACTTGTTGACGCCTGCAAAATCTTTGCTCTTATTCTTTTGGCAAGACCAAGCATATTAATAGCTCCCATTACAGAAGTCTTTACAGTTTTAATAGCGTTATATTGATAATGTATAGGAGATGCAGGGCATGCAAGATTATATATTTCATCTACTTCAATGAAGAAAGGCATGGTTACATCATGTCTTATAATTTCGAAGTAAGGATTAGCTAATAAATGTACTACATTCTGTTTTTGTCCTGTAAAATAATTGTCAAGACATACAACTTCATGTCCATCATTTAATAATCTTTCGCATAAATGCGAACCCAAAAAACCTGCACCACCTGTTACTAATATTTTTTTTCTCATAATGATATTGTTTCAAAAACATTTATTTATAAGATTGGAATGCCTAAAATATTTAAAATACTTTAGGCATTCCAAACTATATGTACTCCAAACTTATTATTTGGTTTTAACTCCTATACAATAATAAGTAAAGCCTTCTTTATTTAATTCAACCTGATCAAATATATTTCTTCCATCAAAAACAACCGGTTGTTTTAATAATTTCTTAACAACGCCCCAATTAGGGAAACGGAATTCAGTCCACTCAGTAACTAATAACATTGCATCAGCATCTATTAATGTATCATAAGGATCTTTTGAGTATTCAATAGTGTCGCCTAATTTATGTTTTGCTTCTTTCATTGAAACAGGATCGTAAGCTTTAACTTTACAACCTTCTGCCAATAATTTACTAATTAAAACTAAAGCCGGTGCTTCTCTCATATCGTCTGTTTGAGGTTTAAAAGACAATCCCCACATTGCAATTGTTCTTCCTTTAAGATCACCTTTAAAATGATTAACTAATTTAGTAAACAATACAGATTTCTGATCATCATTAACCTCTTCAACAGCTTTTAAAACTCTCATTGGATAACCATTTTGATCAGCTGTTTTTATCAAAGCTTTTACATCTTTTGGAAAACATGAACCACCATATCCAATACCTGGATAAATAAATTTATTACCAATACGAGAATCACTGCCTATACCTTTACGAACCATGTTAACATCAGCTCCCATAATCTCACAAAGATTAGCAATGTCATTCATAAAACTAATTTTTGTAGCAAGCATTGAATTAGCAGCATACTTTGTCATTTCAGCTGAAGGTACATCCATAAAGATTACTGGATGACCATTTAATGTAAAAGGTTTATACAACCTCTTCATTATATCTTCTGCTTTTGCAGATTCAACACCAACTACAATTCTATCAGGTTTTAAGAAATCATTGATTGCATCACCTTCTTTTAAGAACTCAGGATTAGATGCTACATCAAACTCAATCTTTTCACCTCTTTTGTCAAGTTCACCTTGAATGGCATCTCTAACTCTTTTAGCAGTACCAACTGGAACAGTACTTTTTGTAACAATTAAAACGTGGTTCTTAATGTTTTTTCCAACTGTACGTGCTACATCTAATACATATTGTAAATCTGCACTACCATCTTCATCAGGTGGGGTTCCAACTGCACTGAATACAACTTCAGTATCACTTAAACACTGTGAAAGATCAGTTGAAAATTGTAATCTTCCTTTCTTTACATTACGTTCTATCATTTCATCCAGACCGGGTTCGTAAATTGGGGAAATACCTTTCTTAAGGTTTTCAATTTTATTAATATCAATATCTACACATGTTACATCAATACCTACTTCGGCAAAACATGTCCCTGTAACTAAGCCAACATAACCTGTACCAACAATTGTAATTTTCATTTTTGTATGTATTATTAGATAAAATTAAAACTAGATTTTTAAAGGTGTAAAATTATATAAATTATCTGATAAACGTTATAAATATTACTAATTTTAAATAATATTTTTATTTATATGACAATTCAGTTAAAAACATAAGATTTATTATTAAAATTATTTTAATGTGTATCAAGATTATTAAGCATATAAACCAAATGTTCGAGAGTTTTAAGGATCTCTGGCATATACTCATTAACTGCTTTCACACTTCCCGGTAAAGTATAAACAAGAGAGTTTTTCATTAATCCTGCAACTCCCCTACTCAATAATGCATTCGGTTTTTCCTGTCCAAACTTCATTCTTATCATTTCCATTATACCCGGTATCTCTTTATCGAGCATAGGTTTTACAACATCCGGCGTGATATCTCTAAGCCCAATACCAGTTCCACCGGTAGTAAAAATGAAATCAACATTATCTTCTTTTGCTTCGATTAAATATTTTTTTAATTCAAATTCATCATCAGGAATAATAATAGTATTAAACTTAAGCTCTCTACCTGTCTTTTGAAAATGTTCGGTTAGAATCTCTTTAATCCTAACACCACTCCTATCTTCATATTCTCCTGAACTTGCTCTATCACTTAATGTAATAATGGTTGTGTTAAATACTTTGGGATAATATTTAAGGATATCATTTGCTTTTAAGTTACCGCCTTTAATTACTCTGGCAAAGATACCTTCCTTTGGCATAACACAATTACCTACTTCACGATAGATTGCACAAGAATCACCGTGACAATGTTTACCTATTTGAGTTATTTGAAGTTCTACTGTATCATTCTTTAAGATATCCAAAGGTTTAGTTTTAAATAATTCTATTCCTTCAGAAGTTATATTTTCAGCGAATTCACCAAACTCTAACTTTCTTCCGGCTTGTTGCTCAAATTTAGTAATACTTTCTATTCCTAGAAGACTTACCTGCCGATGCCATTTACCTGCATGAGCATCATTATTAACGCCTTTTTCGTTTAATTCAATAAAATCAACCGGTGATTTAATCGTTCCTTTCTTTTCGGATATGTTAACTGAGATTACTTTAAGTGTTTTCATAGTATAAGATTCAATAGTGCAAAGATAGTAAATTATATGTTTCGCAATTCGTATATTCGTAACTTCTTTTTATTTTCTTTTAAGTTCAATTATTGTTATTTCAGGAGGCATACCCAATCTTCCCGGGTATCCTATAACTCCTAAACCTCTATTAACATATAAGTATTGAGATTTGTTTCCAAAAATTGAAGTGTACAATCCTGCCCAATACTTATACATGTATTTTGCCGGGCTCCATTCATTATTATTCCAGGTTATACCCATTTGCATTCCATGTGTATGTCCTGATAAAGTTAAATTGATAAAAGGATATTTGGGATTTATAATATACTGCCAGTGCGAAGGATCATGTGACAAAAGTAAAATAAACTTATTTGTATCAACATTATTAATCGCTTTATCAATATCTCCATACTTAGGAAATCGCGGATGAAAGCCCCAGTTCTCAACTCCTGCTATTATAATAGATGCACTATCTTTAATAATAGAATCATTAGCGTTTAATAATAAATGCCAACCTAACCTTTTCTGAAGATCGTACATAGCTTTCATATTATCTTCTTTTTCTTTATCTGTCGTCCATTTTACATAATTACCATAATCATGATTACCTAATATTGAATAAACACCGTTAGGGGAATGCATTTGTTTTAATGTGTTTTCAAAACGAAAAGCTTCATCCGTAGAGAAATTAACTAAATCTCCTGTAAAGCAAATTAAATCCGGATGTAATTCATTAATAATATTAACAGCTTTTTGCAATGGCTTTTCAGAATACCAGCTTCCAAGATGCATATCTGATAATTGTACAATCTTGTATCCATTAAATTGTACAGGCAGATTAGGAAAACTTAACTCAACTCTTCTTACTTTAAAGTTAAATTCTGTAAAAATCATACCATACAACATTGTAAAAAAGATAAGAAAACTTAAAGTATTTCCAATATATAGGATAACCTTAGGTCTTCTATTCTTAAACTTGCTGTAAAATGCATTTCTTTTAAACAGAAAAAACCATACAAATCGAAAGAATCTAAAGATATCTGCAATAAATAAAAAAATTACAGCTATAGTTTTAGCTGTAAAAAATACCATTATAAAACCTGTTAAATAAGTCCTTACATTTTGATCCCAATCTTTTATATTTATAATTATTGAGGATAAAACAAAAGTTATTACAATAGTTAATGGAAGCCAATATACTATCTTACTTATTGATTTTAAGATGATATTTAATTTATTAATACTTGTTCTTAATGATTTCCATAAATAGAAATCCATAATAACCATTAATATCATAAACTGAAGCATCCCATGATACTTAGGGAATTTTGAAGAAGCAAAAACAACTAGTAATACAGTTATTATTAAACAACTGATAGCGTATAGATAAAATCTCTGGTTAACTTTTTTTAACATCATTTTTATTGAATTGATGCAACAAATGTACTATTAATATTGTCTATAAAGCATGTTTTATTAAAAACTTACTCTTAAAGTATGTTAAATTGAAAAATATATAATAATAATATGCTTTAAAATTTGTTACTTTGTAATGGTGAAATTAATATTAATCAGTTAAATAAATTATTTAAAATCAAAAGAAAACTATGCTAAATTATTTTAAAAAGTTATTAATCTTAACACTTTTATTCTCTAATCTTTTTGTATTTGCTCAAAAGAAAGGTTATAACATTAAGATCAAAGTTGAAAACTATAAGAATGATACTTTATTTTTGGGCAATTACTACGGCGATAAGCAGTATATTAAGGATACTGCAATATTAAATTCAAAGGGTATCTATTTATTTAGTGGTGAAGAAACGCTTCCCGGTGGAGTTTATCTTGTTATTACTAATGACAGGCGTTATTTTGAACTCATTATCGACAAAGAACAATTCTTTTCGGTTGAAACTAAAAATGAAGATCTCCCTAAATTCATGAAGATTAAAGATTCACCCGATAATGAAGTATTCTATAACTTCCAGAATTTTAATAGAGTTAAGTATGAAGCTGTAGATCCTATTCAGAAAAGATATGCAGTAATAAAAGATAATAAAGACTTAAAAGATTCTGTTAAAATACTTAAAGATAAATTACAAGCATTAAATACAGAGATTAGTGATTATAAACTTAAGTTTATTAAAGATAATCCTAATCATTTGATGGCAAAAGTTTTTAAAGCATCTAAAGATATTGATGTTCCTGATGCTCCTAAATTGCCCGGAGGTGGTATTGATTCAATGTTTGCTTACAAATATTACAAAGCACATTACTGGGATAATTTTGATCTAACTGACGATCGTATTTTACGAACTCCGGTATTTCATGGACGTTTAGAAAATTATTTTAAGAATATTATTATTCAATCTAACGATTCTATCAAATCTAATTGTGATGATATGATTGAGCGTACGCGTCCTAATAAAGAAATGTTTAAATATACACTTTGGTTTCTTACTAATTTCTATGAGAAATCTCAGATAATGGGACAGGATGAAATATTTGTATATTTATCAGAGAAATATTACGCTACTAATCAAGCATATTGGGTTACTCCTTCTACTTTAGAGAGTATTATGAAGAGAGTAAAACATTTAAAACCTACCTTGATTGGTACCAGAGCACCCGAATTAATTATGCCTGATACTACTGATGCTTATGTTTCGAGTTTTGGACATAAATCTCATTTCACGATGATTTTATTCTGGGATACTGATTGTGGACATTGCAAAATTGAAGTCCCAAAGGTTAAAGAATTTTATGATAAGAATAAAAAACGATTTGATATAGAAGTATATGCTATTGATACTGATCATGATTTGGATAGATGGAAGAAATACATACGCGAAAATAAACATACCTGGATAAGTGTAAGTGGTATGAAAACTAATATTGATTATCATGATGTATACGATATATATAGTACACCTGTAATATTCCTGCTTGACAAGGACTTTAAAGTCATTGCAAAACGCTTAGGAATAGAACAGGTTGAAGATTTCCTCCAACATTATTTAGATAGAGAGAAAAAAGGAATCAAATAAACTAAATATATTTTCAATTTATAAAAAGCCTGTCATTTTTATGATGGGCTTTTTATTTATATAGTTATAAGTGTTTTATTCTCGAATATAGTAATAAAAATAGTTCCCAGATAACGTAGAACAAATTTAATAAAAATAATAAAGAATGAAATGCGAGGCTTTACAAAATATAAAACACCAATAACATATACCCTATCCCAAGTAAATAACCAATATAAACTTCGGAAGATTTATGGGCATTAAGTGCCAAGCGGGCAAAACATACAAGACCGGAAACTATAATTGTAGTTAATAAAATTGGAATCAAATTAATATTTAATCTAATAGAAAGACCAATTAAAATACCGGTTAGAGCTCCAATTGCCATTGAATGTATACTTATCTTAAACTTAAAATTAATAAAAAAAGCTACTATTGTAAGCAAAACTATTGCAAGAAATATTAAGAGATAAACTCCCGGCAATTCAGCCCTCTTCATTAAATAATATACAGAATAATAAAATATGATAACCGACAGATAAGGTAGTGTCCGCTCTTGCCGACCTTCCATTTGTAAAGATTGTATGACTTTCATCTTTAAGAACACAAAAGACATAACTACCGGAAATACAAAAGTTATCAAAAATACATAAGCTATAATAGTTAGCTTATATTCATATCTGATAAATGAAGAAAAAAATGTTTGTAAGTTAAATAAAATTGCCATCATATATGTTGGCATCAATAAAGGATGAAACAGATAGCTTGTAACTTGAGCGATTCTTTTTTCCATTAATTATTAGATTTCTTTTCTGAATTGAGCGCGTGGTATTCCTAGTAATTCTCTATACTTAGCAACTGTTCGTCTTGCGATAATATATCCTTTTTCGGTAAGTATTTTTTGTAATTCATCATCATTTAAAGGCGAAGTTTTATCTTCATTTTCAATACATTCAGTCAAAATGTTTTTTAATTCGTTATTGGTAACATCCTCACCTGAATCCGTTGACATTGTTTTTGCAAAGAAATCTTTTAATAAGAAAGTACCAAAATGGGTTTGAGCATACTTAGAGTTCGAAACACGTGAAATAGTTGATAAATCCAAACCAACAACATCAGCAATATCTTTTAAGATCATTGGCTTTAGTTTTGAAATATCACCTTCAAGGAAATATTCTTTTTGATAGTTCATAATAGCTTCCATAGTTACATAAAGAGTATTATTCCTTTGCTTTATAGCATCAATAAACCATCTTGCCGAATCTATCTTTTGCTTTATAAACATCACTGCATCTTTCTGCTGACTGCTTTTGTTTTTAGTTTCAGAATAGGTATGCAACATATCAGCATACGTCTGGCTCACCCTTAAATCGGGCACATTGCGATTGTTTAATGTAAGTTCAAGGACTCCATTATTATTGTTAATAAAGAAATCGGGCATTATATACTGACTGGATTTTCCACTGGTATCCATTGAGTTCCCCGGCTTGGGATTTAAACGAAGCACTTCGTTAATTGCATCTTTTAAATCTTCTTCTGTAATATCTAACTTTTCAATTATCTTATCGTAATGTCTTTTAGAGAATCTATCAAAATGATTCTCCAATATTTCAATAGCAAGTTTAATTGCTGTAGTCTTTTCAGTCTTTCTTTTTAATTGTAATAACAAACATTCCTGCAAAGTATG
Source organism: Bacteroidota bacterium (assembly GCA_037134755.1). Lineage (GTDB taxonomy): Bacteria > Bacteroidota > Bacteroidia > Bacteroidales > JACABE01 > JBAXLO01. The sequence continues at coordinate 11,601 of JBAXLO010000083.1, forward strand.
AGCACCAATACCCGGTGGATCTAGTTCCTGTATCATGCAAAGAACACTAGTTATTTCTTCTTTAGTTGTCTCGATATTCAAACTAAATGCAAAATCATCAACCATTGCATCAATATCACGCATCAAGTAACCTGAATCATCAAGATTACCAATCAATGTCAAGCCAATTTGAAATAACTTATCTTCCAAGCCTAACATCTGGAACTGTTCTATTAAATTATCCTGAAAAGTAGTTTCAATAGATAAAGGCACATCTTTTTTCTCATCATCTTCTGAATAATTATTTGTTTGAAGTTTATAAGAATTTACATCATCTTCATCCAAATAATCATTAAAATCATAATCATCAGTATCTCTTGAATTATCAGCAGTACTTTCGCTATAAGTATCATCGAATTCATCTTCTGATTTTATATCTTCTCCATCTGACAACTCTTCTAAGGCAGGATTTTCTTCTAACTCCTGTTTTATACGTTGATCAAGGGTTACAGTAGGCACCTGCAATAACTTCATCAACAATATTTGCTGAGGAGTTAATTTCTGAAGTAGCTTCTGCTGTAATCTTTGACCTAACATATTTTTATCAATTAAGAATTAAGAATTAACAATTAAGAATTTAAATCATAATAATCATAGTGCAAATATAAGAAAATAAATGTTAGAATACATATTATATTTTCTTTAATTGAGAATATTTTTTTCATTATCGTAATTCGTAATTCGTAATTTTGTCTTCTAAAATTCTGCGTTTTGTGGTGTCCTTGGGAAAGGGATGACATCTCTAATATTTGACATTCCTGTTACAAACAATACTAATCTTTCGAAACCTAAACCAAAACCACTATGAGGGGCAGTACCAAAACGACGTGTATCTAAATACCACCATATATCTTTTTCAGGAATACCCATTTCTGCAATACGTTTTTGTAGTCTTTCTAAGTTTTCTTCGCGTTGCGAACCGCCAATAATCTCTCCTATCTTTGGGAACAATACATCCATAGCCCTTACTGTTTTTCCATCCTCATTCATTTTCATATAAAATGCTTTGATGTCTTTAGGATAATTAGTAAGAATAACAGGTTTCTTAAAATGTTTTTCAACTAAATATCTTTCATGTTCCGATTGTAAATCAACGCCCCATGAAACAGGGAATTCAAACCTTTGCTCAGCTTTAAGTAATATCTCAATAGCTTCCGTATAATCTAATCTTATAAAATCATTTTCAACAATAAAATTAAGACGTGAAATTAATTCATCATCATACATTTTATTTAAAAACTCTAAATCATCAATACAATTATTAAGAGCATAAGTAATAAGATATTTCAAAAAGTCTTCAGCTAAATCCATATCACCTACTATATCGCAGAAAGCAACTTCAGGTTCAATCATCCAAAACTCTGCTAAATGTCGTGGGGTATTAGAGTTCTCGGCTCTAAACGTTGGTCCAAAAGTATATACATTAGATAAAGCCATTGCTCCTAACTCTGCTTCCAACTGTCCTGAAACGGTAAGATTCGTTTCTTTTCCAAAGAAATCTTGTTTGTAATCAATATGATTTTCTTCATTCATTGGAGGATTCATAGCATCTAAAGTAGTAACTCTAAACATTGCTCCTGCACCTTCAGCATCAGAACCTGTGATAATTGGAGTATGTAAATAATAAAAGCCATTATCATTAAAATATTTATGGATAGCATAAGCCATAGCATGACGAACACGTAGAACAGCGCCAAAAGTATTAGTACGAGGGCGAAGATGTGCTATCTCTCTTAAAAACTCCAGAGTATGACCTTTCTTCTGCAAAGGATAAGTTTCGTCAGCGCTACCATATATTTCGATAGTTTCGGCCTGTATTTCTACACTCTGCCCCTGCCCCATTGATTCAACTAATTTACCATTAACAGAAATACATGCACCGGTAGTAATTAATTTAATTACTTCTTCATCAAAGTTAGCAAGATCCAACACAATTTGAATACTGTGTACTATCGAACCGTCATTTAATGCAACGAAGGCAACATTTTTGTTTCCTCTTTTGGTTCTAACCCATCCTTTAATGTTTACAATTGTGCCTATATCTTCAGCTTTTGCAGACTTTAGTAAATCTTTTATCGTTCTTCTTTTTATTTGATCCATATTAGTATTTAATTTTTTCTGTATTAACAAATGTCCTTTTCCTTTGTTTTCTTAGCTTTAAATTAAGTTATTTAACAACTCAATTAACTTTTTGTATTCAGGATGCAAAATTAATAAATTAGCGTTAATAATTTTACTTAATTTTACAAACTGAAAAATGAGTACAAATTTAGACATAATCCCAATAAATAATTGGATAGAAACTGATGGTTTCCCTCTGATAATCTGTGGCCCGTGCAGTGCTGAGAATTATAATGATTTAATTCAGGTTGCTACGGATGTGGCTGCAATTCCTCATGTAAAAATATTTAGAGCAGGTATTTGGAAGCCCCGAACACGTCCTGATGGCTTCGAAGGTGTAGGTTCTATAGGTTTGCAATGGCTTAAAGATATTAAAGCTCAAACAGGTTTAAAAACTACTGTTGAAGTTGCCAATCCATCACATATTGAGCAATGTTTAGCTAATGATGTAGATGTATTGTGGATTGGAGCACGTACTGTCGGCAATCCCTTTTCGATGCAGGAACTTGCTGAAGCTCTTAAAGGTGTTGACATACCTGTTATGATTAAGAATCCATTAAATGCTGATCTTAAATTATGGATAGGTGCTTTTGAACGTATGAATTTGGTTGGGATTAAAAAGTTGGTTGCTATACACAGAGGGTTTTATGCTTACGATGCTAAACCTTATCGTAATGCACCTATGTGGGAGTTGCCAATAGAACTTAAGCGTATAGTTCCTGACCTGCCTGTTATTTGTGATCCTAGCCATATTGCAGGTAATCGAGAATTACTTTCTCTAATATCTCAAAAGGCTTTAGATTTAGAAATGGAAGGATTGATGATAGAAGTTCATCCTGATCCCGATAAGGCATTAACTGATGCTAAACAACAGATAACTCCTGATGTATTTAATAATTTATTATCTAATTTAATTATTAGAAAAGAAAAAGGCAATAATGAATTTGAAAGTAAACTGGAAGAACTTCGTGCTGTAATTGATGGTATTGACGACGAATTAGTAAGAATACTTTCGAGACGTATGCAAATAGTAAGCGAAATTGGAAAGTATAAAAAGGAAAATAGTATTACCATACTTCAGCTTAAAAGATGGAGCGAAATTATTAATGATCGTATGATAAAAGCCGATCAAATGAGTTTAAATAAAGATTTTCTTGAACAGATATTAAAGATAATACATGATGAATCAATACAAATTCAGACAGATATTTTTAATTCATAAATAGCAATAAATACTTTTTTAATATGAAACGATTAGATATTATTACTTTTTTAAGAGGATTCTCTATCTTTACCATTGTGATTTTTCATTACTTTCAGTACCTTAATGTATCACCGATAGTTAATAAAGCAATTAACTTTGGAGGCACCGGAATACATTTGTTCTTACTTCTTTCGGGCTTCGGACTTTGGTATTCATACCTTAACAAACCTTTAAAGTTTATGGATTTTCTGAAGCGAAGATTTGGGAAAATTTATTTTCCTTATGTAACTATTGTATTAATCTCTGCTTTGATTAGTCTTTTTCTGCCTATTTTCGAAAACTCCTGGTATGCTTTGTTTGGGCATCTGTTGTTTTATAAAATGTTTGATAGTACTATTATAGGTTCTTATGGTTATCAATTATGGTTTATTTCAACTATTATTCAGTTCTACTTTATTTTTTACCTATTAATATATTTAAAAAAGAAGCTAAACGATGGATGGTTCTTAACTTTAGGCTTTATAGTAAGTATAAGTTGGTCTGTTTTTATAATTTTAATAGGTAAAGATGATTTAAGAAGTTGGAATAGTTTCATGTTTCAATATCTTTGGGAATTTATGCTAGGGATGTTGATAGCTGACCGATTAAAAAAAGACAATTTCAAAATAAACATAAATTTATACCTTTTGGCTACTATCAGTGTTTTAAGTATTGTTTTATATGCAGCAATGGCTTTAAAATTCGGACAAGTTGGCAAAGTACTAAACGATCTTCCTGCCCTTATAGGTTATTCGGGCTTTGCCATTTTAATATTTAAATTGAATATTAAGACTATTAATAAGTTCTTTATTTTTACAGGTGAACTTGCTTTTTCAGTATATCTTCTTCATTTTTTGATACTCTTTATATTTGTTAAAAGCATTAGTATTCCAAAACCTTTTATTGTTATGCTTTCGCTTTTATTTACTTATTTAGTGTCTGTTTATTACGATAAAGCAATTAACCTTCTTTATAAAGTAATGAAAATTTAAAAAGATAAATATATTTACATTAAATGTAATAACAATAGAAATATTTCGTATATTTGCAAATTATAAGAGCAGGCGGGGGAATACGTTTTCAATTTTAATTATCCCTAATAATAAAGATAAATCCTTCCTTGCTCTTATTTTTTCGCATTAACATTCATTGTTTTATCCATACACATTTAACTAATCCCCTCAACGTTTTTCTACCGATATTTAATTCCTGACGGAATTGTTTTTCTCCTCTCCTTATAGGAGAGGTTGGGTGAGGTCAATAAAAAAAACTCCCACCAAATACATGATGAGAGCTTCTTAAATTGTTAATTATTAATTGTTAATTATTAATTGTTTTTACTTTGATTTTCTTACACTAAATTTAGCTTTAACCATATCAAGAGGTTCAGTAAATCCTGCCATCAAACAAAATGCATCATCTACTCCCATTTTACCTACAAATATACTATCATTAGTATTTGCATTTATAGTAGGAGCATCTTCTGGACATACAGTAGATACTTTTATCGAACGCCACAATCTCATCGGCTTACTCCCAAAGTTTTCAACTTTTACCCAACTACTATTACTGATTTTTAATTTACTTAAATGTACAATACTTTCTATTGGACTTTCTATTAAATCCTGATTTTTACTCAGATATTCCGGTGCATGAACATTACTATATAATACAGATATTGGGAAATTTTCTAATATACGCTCGTCATCATCACAATAAATTATAAGATAAGAACCAAGGTTGGCTTTCAAACAACTTTTTAAAGCTATAATTACTGGAGACATTTTCAGACGATCTGAATTTATAATCCCAAACTGTTTTTGCTTTGCTTTTGATGGATTTTCAACATCATCTTTTAAAGCTGTTATCATTGGTAATACTACTGCAACTAGTAGTGGGGTTTTGGCTGCATTTACTTCCATAGCTTTCATTACTGCCAAAAGAGTACCTTGCGAAAAATGATAATAATCGCTTATTTTATCCAATTGCAACAATACAAAAATAGCTTTATTACGCCCCATTATTTTTTGTACCACATCCTTAATATCTTCCAATCGTAAAATAAATCCACTTCGCATTTCATTATAGATAACTACTTGCGAGCTGCCACTTAATTTATCAGCATCTAAACTTAATACTGAAGCATTGATAGCGGCAAATGGAGCTACCGAACGATCAATAATTTCCTGTATATCACTTGATATAGGAATACGCCTATTAGCTACATCGCATGCATTTATAAACTCAATTACCTTGCTAAGCGGGAAATTATGCATATTTGAGATTGCTGTAACAATTTTTCTGATTCCATCTGCTATTTCAATTTCTGTTAACATGATTGTTTTTTTAAAAATTTATAAATAAACCGACCAAATTAGTTTGAATTACAGCTCATTTATTTTTCAACAAAGTTCAAGTTAATAAATGAATTTAATACTATTAATTATTGTTAAAATATTTATTTTAAAGATTTTGAAAACCTCCTATTT